>CAJVYK010000011.1 GCA_913009865.1 uncultured bacterium | reverse complement strand
TTGAGTTTTGAGTTAACGACTGATGGCTGAGAGTATTGTTAAACAAAAAAGTTATGATTTTGCTCTGCAGATTATAAAACTGTGTGGCCAGTTGCGTAATGCAAAGCATTTCGAGATATCAAGCCAATTGTTGCGGTGTGGTACAAGTATAGGTGCTAATGTTGAAGAAGCTTTGGCAGGACAAAGCTGAAAGGATTTCTTTGCTAAAATGTCTATCGCCTCAAAAGAGGCCAGGGAAACAAATTACTGGCTGAGATTGATAAAAGACGCAGGGATTTCTGATGAGCAACATAGTCAAAAACTAATTGAGACATCAGAGGAATTGATTAAAATTTTAACCAGTATAGTGAAGACAGGTTACGATAATAAACCCAAAACTAACAACCCAACTCAAAACTCAAAACTAAAAACTCAAAACTAATCATGTGGGAATATACGGATAAGGTTAAAGAACATTTTTTCAATCCGCACAACGTCGGCGAAATAGAAGATGCCGACGGCATCGGTGAGGTCGGCTCGTTGGCCTGCGGCGATGCCCTGAAGCTGACGTTCAAGCTCGGTGAGAACGGCAAAATCTGCGATGCGAAGTTCAAAACTTTCGGCTGTGCAAGTGCAATTGCAACTTCGTCGGTTCTGACCGATATGATAAAGGGCCTGACGATTGAGGAAGCGGCCAAAGTAACCAACAAAGATATCGCCGATTATCTTGGCGGCCTGCCCGAACAGAAAATGCACTGCTCGGTTATGGGCAGGGAAGCCCTCGAGGCGGCAATCGAAAATTACCGTACCGGCGGCAGAAAAAAACACGAGCTTGAGGGCAGGGTTGTCTGTACGTGTTTCGGCGTAACCGAGGCCGAAATCGAGAAAGTAATACTTGAAAATAATCTGACAACAGTCGAACAGGTGACAAATTACTGCAAGGCCGGCGGCGGATGCGGCGGATGCAGGGGCGAAATCGAAAAAATAATAGAAAAAACACAGGGCGCGATACAAGTTACAGGGCAGGGGGAGGGGAGGGACGCCGCTGCAACGCCCGGCAAAGGCCGTAAGCTGACCAATATTCAAAAAATACAGTTAGTCCAGCAGACAATAAACGAGCAAATCAGGCCGGCCCTGCGGGCACACGGAGGCAATATCGAACTGATAGACGTTGAAGGCAATAAAGTAATCGTAGCGTTTAGAGGGATGTGCGCTCAGTGCAGACTGACGGAGGTTACAATGAAAGATGTGGTCGAAGCCAAACTGAGGGAATTTGTTTCCGAAGAGCTTTTCGTCGAAGAAGATAATGACTCGGCACAAGAGCCGCACAATCATAGAGGATAAATAAGAAATAGCCACAGAGGACACAGAGACCACAGAGAAAATAAAAAAATACATAGTTAAAACCTGGTGCCTTAGTGCCCCTGTGCCTTAGGTATTTGTGGCTGAAAAGTAAAAGGGATAAGTGAAAAGTGAAAACTATATATTTTGATAATAATGCTACGACAAAAGTGGATGAGGAAGTGTTCGAAGAGATGAAGCCGTTGTTTTGTGAGCTTTACGGCAATCCTTCCAGTATGCACACGTTCGGCGGACAAATCAGCCGGAAAATCCGGCAAGCCCGTGAGCGGGTGGCTGGCCTGCTCGGCTGTGAGCCGAGCGAAATCATATTTACAAGCTGCGGTACCGAAAGTGACAACGCCGCTATCAAAGGCACGCTGGCTGCGGTGCCAAACAAACGTAAAATCATAACCACCAGAGTCGAGCACCCTGCTGTGTTGACTGTTTGTAGGGAACTGGGAAATTACGGCTATACCGTTGTAGAACTGGGGGTTGACAAACGGGGCCGGCTTGACTTGGCGGAGCTGGAAGAGGCAATAGACGATAATACTGCACTGGTTACGATAATGTATGCAAACAATGAGACCGGCGTGGTGTTCCCGATTGATAAAATCGCCGAGTTGGTTACCAGTAGGGGAATAGTATTTCACACCGACGCGGTACAGGCGATGGGCAAAATACCGCTGAACCTCTCGAAGAGCAATATCGATTTGCTCAGTCTGTCCGGCCATAAGCTGCATGCGCCGAAAGGAGTTGGTATCCTGTACGTCAGGAAGGGGACACGAATATCGCCGTTTATGTTAGGCGGCCATCAGGAAGCCGGACGGAGAGCGGGTACGGAAAATGTGCCGGGAATCGTCGGGCTGGGAAAAGCGTGCGAACTGGCGGCAAAGAACCTTGAAAAAGAAAACAGCAAAGTCAAGTACCTGAGGGATAAACTTGAAAATGCGATGTTGGAAAAGTGCCCGGATTCTCGGCTCAACGGCGATAAAGACAATCGGCTGCCCAATACAAGTAATATCAGCTTCGAGTATATCGAGGGCGAAGCGATTCTGCTTATGCTGGATAAGTACGGCATCTGTGCCAGCAGCGGCTCAGCCTGTACTTCCGGCTCATTAGAGCCGAGCCACGTACTGCGGGCGATGGGCGTACCGTTCACCGCCGCCCACGGCTCGATTCGATTCAGTTTAAGCAGGTACAGTACCGAAGAAGAGGTAGATTACACAATCGAAAAACTACCGCCAATCATCAATCGACTCCGCGAACTGTCACCCTTTGTAGCAAAATAATTAATTCTCTACAACGAATAGGTGGGAGTACCAACTGTGAATAAACTATATCGCATTTCGATAGCTTTTGGTGCAACTCCACTGGTTATTGGGGTTTCTATCTTCATTCTATGGTATTTTACCAGAGCAGATTTCCTAACGACTGCTGGATTATTTACTATCCTTGGTGGGTTGTTTTTTGTGTTAATTGGTGTTGTCTGTTTGATAATCTATCTTTGGTGTGAAGCTCGAAGAAAAACATCTTCAAAAAGATTATTTAAAAGAGGATTATTTGCCATTGGAATAATTATTTCCAATTTCCCAGCGGCTTTTGTTATTGTATTATTAGTCACATGTGTACCTTTGTGGAGCAGAGTCATAGGGATTGATGATGTGACCCAGAAAACAACTGTGTTACTTTCGAGTGAAAAATATCAAAGTTCCGTACATAGTATTGATATACTTATCGCTGGGCATATTGATGGATCAGCAATTATATATCAGTCCTATGAGGGAGGAGAGAGATACCGTACATATAATATTGAAAAGGGAGAAGTAGGTCTGAAAATAGGTGGAGACTGGTATGATGAAAAATGCTTAATCGAATATGAGCCTCATGATGTCGGTTCTGGCAACTTAAAGATAAAATATCGGCTTAATAGCATCTGAGTAAGTCACATTTCGTATTGAAATAAACAAAAGGACCTTTTCTTAAGAGGGTAATGCCGAAGGAGGGACTCGAACCCTCACCCTGTTGCCAGGACGGGATTTTGAATCCCGCGCGTCTGCCAATTCCGCCACTTCGGCTATAATGGGCGATACAGGACTTGAACCTGTGACCTCCTGCGTGTAAAGCAGGCGCTCTAGCCAACTGAGCTAATCGCCCCGGTTTCGATTATAAAAGCTATCAACGGCACAAAATATTAACTTTGAGGCAAGCTTTATAAAAATACAGTTTTTTAATCCTTGCGTCAATATTCTTGAGATTTTATACTAACAGAAATCGAGCCTTTTGTGGAGTTTTTATTTAGCGGGCCAAAACAGCAAAAACAGCAATAGAAACTTGAGGTGTTTTTATGACAGTACTTGAATCCATTCGTAAGCGATATTCCTGCCGGGCGTACCAGCAAAGAGGTATAGAGCAGGAAAAGCTCGACCAAATCTTCGAGGCGGCTCGGCTGGCACCTTCGGCTAAGAATATACAGGATTGGCGATTCGTAGTGGTAACGGATAAAGAAAAAAAACGCCAAATCGCTGAAGCGGCATGTGACCAAAAGTTTCTGGAAAAGGCAGGGGCAATCATAATCGCCTGCAGCAACGGTGATTATGTAATGCGGTGCGGCCAACCAATCGGGCCTATCGATATCGCTATCGCACTTGAACATATCTGCCTGCAGGCAACAGACTTAGGATTGGCGACCTGCTGGATAGGCTCGTTCTATCCGGAAAAAATAAGAGCAATACTGGACATACCAGACAATATCGCTGTAATTGAACTGATGGCTGTGGGCTACCCAGAAGATGAGATGAAAAAACCGAAGCGAGAGCCGATAGAAAAGATACTGTGCTATGAAAAATGGCGGTTTTGAATCACCTTAAGTCCTTAGCCCAACTTGAATTAAAACCCTTTTGAATTTCGATGGTTTTGCCATAAAACAGATCTTTGTGAAAAGTTACGGGGACGTGGTGTAACGGGAGCACACCGCGGTCGCATCGCGGGAATGAGGGTTCGATTCCCTTCGTCTCCATTATTTCATATCCCATAAACCACGTTGGGTTTAGGGCTGTGAATCCTATGTGGTTCACAGCTCGCATCTCGTGAAGCGCATCTCGGAAAAGTGAAAAAGTTAAAGCTAAAAGTGTAAAGCCATAGCGTAAAATTGAAAAACTGTAAAGACGCAGATTGAAAGTTAGCGGACAATAGCGTACAGCGGGTAGCGGATAGGAAAGAAAAAATCACAGAAAGATTTTACCACGAAGCCACGAAGAAAAAACGAAAGAAAAAAGGTAACCACGAATACCTAAAGCACAGGTTAAGCTCTCCGTCAGTCCGCTTGGGGACGCCTTACGGCGGAGTCCCGAGGACTGCCACAGGTACACGAATTTACACTGATTAACACTGATTTTAATTAAAAACTTCGTGCACTTCGTGTGCTTCGTGGTGAGAAAGACAAAAGGAAATATTAAACCACCTATGAAGAAACGAAGGAACTTTTGGCCAGGCCCAGGATACCTTAATTAATTCCAAAGAGAACATCGAATATCGAACAAGGAATATCGAATGACGAAGGACGGAGGGATTTAATTGATTAGTGATTATTGATAATTGATTATTAGTTGAATCCGCTGTGGCGGATAAATATTTTATGGCAGGACACCTCCTATGAAGCCAGATTTGTCAATGCTTAATTAAATTTATGAGATTAAATTTTATGCCGACCCGCTGGCGAGTATGTGGAGACAATTATAGTCTCCGAGCATCTGGATTTCATAGTTTCTTAATTTTCCCAGATTTACAATTTCAGATTTCACGCACAGTCTGTTCAAAAAATCTTACCCACGATTGCGGAAACATTGTGAATTGCGCGCCGGACAATAAAGCGGAGCAAGTATCCTCCAGCTATCCCTAAAATCCCTCCAATCACGGAACCTGATAGAACACCTAAAATGCTGATGCGGATTGACTGACCCCAAACGGGTATGCCGTTTTGGATGTCTGGAACGCTGGTTGATTTTGTAACACCAAGCCAATACCCTCCAATTACGATGCCAACAACTAAGCCGACAACAATCCAAGAACGTGGATGCTTACTTTCCCGCGAGTCACGAACCGGGAAAAAACCAAAAATAAGCAGAAAGATAATAATCAAAAAGATTATGATACGCAAAGGTGTGACAGTAATAGCATAAGGAGATGGTAATGGGTGGGATGATCTTACTCTAACCTCTGAACTCTTCAGTATCCTGTCTATCATAGCCTGGGTAAAATTACCCGTAATTATTGCAGTCTGCCCATAAATTGGGTTCAATATCTGAGGAGCATTGTAAACCTGCCCATTTATAATCTGTGTAACGGTGTATATTATCCTTCGTCAACTTCAGAAGCTTAGGAGGGTCTGCATCCTCAAAACGCACTTCCAAAGCCAACTTTCCGTATCTGTCAAGCGTAGTCCCAAGTTCACTAATATTATGTTCAGTCACATCATTTTCACTTATTAAAACAAGCAACTCGATTTGTCCTTGGGTATTTTTTCTGGTTACAAAAGACGAATTATCAAGAAAATTAGGTGCCTTGCTTTCTATAACTGGAACCCATTTGGCGATTAGGGATTTATCTTCATACAGTTCACTTCTCACGCTTAATTTTGCTTTTTTGACTATAACCGCTTCTTTGTCAGGATGAGCTACAAGCCGAAATTCCATAGACCATGCGTTTCTTTCGGCGGCAACTAGCGTGCTGGATAAACAGTAACATAATGCTAAGATTATAGCAGCCAAGCCCAGCTTCATGGATTTTATTATATCATTACTTTTCATTACTTGCGTCGCTTTCAATCTGTTTCTTTTTTCAGTTTCGATGCCCTCAGCCTGTCAAATCGGCGAAATCTGAAATCTGGGGACACCATACCTGTTTAACTTCATTCCTGATGTCCTTTCGTATCTTCTTCTTAGAATTATACGATGTCGGGGTGGGAAAGAAAATTAAAATTAATGTAACCGTTCACAGATTTAATTTTAGACAGAGCCTGCCCTGAGCGAAGTCGAATGGGATAACAGGATGAACAAAATGATAAAAAATCCTGTTAATCAAAAAATATATCAGAACTTGTATGAGATAAAAAATGCTGCATAGCGATTACGCAGAAAAAAAATAAATATAAAAATGGCCATAAAAAGGCACAAAAAACACGCTTTCAGAGATGACACTATGGGTATGACCTCGCCATTTCAGCGAGAGAACCGCCTGGAATGCAGGGGAAAAGGAAAAGAAAAAGTTTTTACTGGTCGGCAGCTAAAATACGTGTATAATCGCTTTGCTTTTAAGAAATTCGGATGAAATCAGAGATAATCAGGTTTTTTATTGGAATAGGAGGTGCAAAAAATGGCATGGAGTGTAGGAGAAAGAAAAGGCGAGACGAAAAGAACGGCAGCGAGCAAGCTGGCTGAGCTGCGACCATCAGATAATGACTCTTCTCAGGAGACGGCTGACCAGGAGAAGCTAAAGAGTGAATCGGCCAAAGAAAGAGATTTGGCCAGTGGTATGGAAATGCTGGAAATGGATTTCCTGCTGAGCGTTGTTGAGAAAACAAAAGGCGATGATAAGAACGATGTGGCGATGCGGAAACTTAGTTTTAATGAACTGCTTCGAAGAGAACAACAGAAGCATATTGACAGCAAGGCGCTTACGGTTTACGCAGTTGATGAGGATAATCTTTACGGCAAGGACATCCAGTGCGAGGCAATGAAAGAGTTGACAAAAAGGACTACGCATAAGAGTTAAAGACAGCGGATGAGCAGGGAGGCTCAGAGCAATAAGGGTGATTGTATCAGAGTTTTGAAGTTTTTCTTCGATGATTACAGCCTGTGTTCGGCTGATTCAGCCATAGTAACATTCCAAGCGAAGCGAAAATCGGGCCTATAAAAGGGCTATGGACTATTCTTTAGCACAAATAATCCTGATTGCCGACAATAGCGACGGTGAGGATACCATCTGGATGCAAATGCTGGTCTTTGTGGTATTGGCGGCTTCATTGGGGGTGTACAGTCTTGTCAAAACAAGAACGAAGCAATCCGGTGTGCAAAAGCGGTATTGCCCTGCGGACGTCCGCAACCCACAGACGCGGGGACTGCGAAGAATCAAACGGCTCAAAGAACTGAAGGATAAGTGCGTCGGCATTTTCCTGAAAACAGCACAACCAAAGGCAGTTACTGAAGAACATCTGTTCGATTTGAGGGCCGCTGATACAGCCGGTGAGCGAAAGCGAAAAAGTGAGCCGGGCGGCGAAAAAGATTTGGCCGGCGGTATGGAAATGTTAAAGCTGGATTTCCTGGTGGGCATTGTCGAGAAAACAGAAGGCGATGACGAAAGAGACGTGACGATGCGGAAACTTGGCTTTAATGAACTGCTTCGCAGGGAACAACTAAAAGCCGTGGACAGTAATTCGCTTAAGCTGTACGCTGTGAATGAAGGTAATCTTTACGGCAAGAGTATCCAGTGCGGAGCGATGAAAGAGCTGACAGAAAGGACCGCACCTCGATCGGGACGAGATAAGGGCCATGGTTGAAATTAAAGATGGAATCGCTATTTCCGAAGATGAGCTTGTTTTTAAGTTCTCTCGAAGCGCCGGGCCAGGGGGGCAAAATGTTAATAAGGTCAATACACGAGTAACGGTTCTCTTGGATGTAGCGGGCTGTGAGAGTTTTTCCGATAGCCAAAAAAAACGAATACTCAATCGGCTGTCAACGCGAGCTAATAAAAATGGTGTTGTAAGAGTTGTTTCGCAGCGGTATCGGACGCAAAAAGACAATCGAACGGCTGCGGTCGAACGGTTAGGCGAATTATTGAGAGGGGCACTGGTAACCAAAGCCGTACGAAAAAAAACCAGGGTGCCGTACAGCGTTAAGCTGCGGCGATTAGAGGAAAAAAAACGGCGAAGTGCCTTGAAGAAGCAAAGAGCGAAAAGAGATTTCGCTGAAGATTCCACGGATTAGAGTATGGCGTCGCCGGCACGGCGACGGCTAAACATAACCCCGCCCATAGGACGGGGCTAAACATAACCTGAACAAGAGGTTACCACGCTCGCCTTCGACGGACTCGCAATGATAAAATAAACGATAAAAAAATTTATGAAAATTTTCAAATTTTTCTTGCAATCTCTACAATTGTAAAGTAGTCTTGACGCAGTTAAAGAAAAAGGAGGCATTATGGCAAGGAAAATTTGCGAGCTCACCGAAGCCGAATGGGCAATTATTCAGGCGGTCTGGGATAACCAGCCCTGCGCAGCGCCAACTGTCCAGGAAGCTCTGCAAAACCAAAAAAACTGGACCTACAGCACCGTCAAAACAATGATGGACCGGATGGCGGCTAAGGGGCTGCTTAAAACAGAAAGAATCCGTAACCTTATTCTGTACCGCTCAGCTATCACAAAACAACAAGCGCAAAACAGCGAAATTATGCGGGCTGTAAAAAGGGCGTTTAACGGGGCGCTTACACCGATGATGCAGTTTTTAATTGATAATAAAAATCTGTCTAAAAAACAGTTAAGCGAGCTGGAGGCGATGATAAAAAGGAAAGAAAAAGAAACCACAGATTAACACGGATTGACACGGATTAAATAAAAGGAAAAAAACGAAAAAGAAATTGAGCCACAGAGAACATAGAGGAACGCGGAGAAGTATAAGAATAAAAGAAATGGATTCCTGCTTCCCAGGAATGACAATATTAAAAACCTCTGTGGTCTCTGCGCCCTCTGTGGCAAAAGAATAAAAAAGTAAACGGCGTCTTAATAATGGGAGGACGTTTTTATGAATGCGATATTAGAACAGATTAATTCGGCGGGTTCGACGTTTGTCGAGTTTGCCGGGCCGATGCTGGTGCAATCGAGCGCACTTATCATTATCCTGCTGCTGCTGGATTTGGTCCTGCGGAAAAAGTTAAGGGCTGTGTTCCGGTATTGGATATGGATGCTGGTATTGGTGAAAATGATTTTGCCAACCACGCTGGCAACACCTCTGAGCGTTGGGAATTGGTTCGGCGATGAACTGGCTACTATTAAGGTAAGCGATACGGCTGTTGAGCAGAATCCGGCTGATGCGCCGCAGGCGGCAGAGACGGCGTTTAGCGGGGTGAGTAATGAAGCGCTAATGGCAATACCGGCAAGGCCAACTGTTGAGTCGGCAGCATATCAGGAATTGGTAACGTGGGAGGGGGTTGTGTTTCTGGTCTGGCTGGCTGTCGCAGCAGCGATGGTGCTTTTGCTATTGCAGCGGGCAATTTTTGTGAAAGGACTTGTCGCCCAGGCAAAGAGTGCAAATGCTTTGATGAATGATACGCTCGATTTCTGCTGTACAAAGATGGGAGTTAAAGGCAAGGTTGGCTTGAAGGTTTCGCCGAACGCTACGAGTCCTGCGGTGTGCGGGTTGTTTCGGCCAGTGATTTTGGTGCCGCAGGATTTGGGGGCGAATCTGGGGGCCGGTGGTCTGCGGACGGTTTTGATGCACGAATTAGCGCATATCAAGCGGGCTGACTTGTGGGTCAATCTGGCTCAAACTTTATTACAGATTGTCTATTTCTATAACCCGCTGCTTTGGCTGGCCAACTGGGTAATCCGCAGGGTTCGTGAGCAGGCCGTTGACGAGACGGTGCTTGTGGCGATGGGAGAAAAAGCACAGCAGTATCCCGAAACGCTGGTGAACGTGGCGAAGTTGGCGTTTAAGAGACCGGCTCTGAGTTTACGATTGATAGGTGTTGTGGAATCGAAAAGTGCGCTACAAGGCAGGATTAAACATATCCTTGAGCGGCCGATACCGAAAAGTGCAAAACTCGGCGCCGCGGGACTGCTCTCTATCGTTATTGCAGGGGCGGTGCTGCTGCCAATGGCGAGGGCGAAGGATAGCGGACAGCGGATAGCGGATGGCGGACAGAAAACAACAGAGAAGTCAGAATTTACAGCGACGTTGGCTAATGGTGTTACAGTTGAACTGGTTGGGGTTTTCGAGTTTAGTGAAGGGAAGGTACAAAACTGTTGGGAGCCGGACGGGACTAAACTTGATGAGCAATTGCAGATAAATTATGGGTCGGATTACAAGTACAAGGCATTTGCTTTTGTGTTCAATACCGACAAAGCAGCAGAGATTACCCGATGTGATGTTGAGGGAGCCATAGATCGTCTTGGCACTGCGAGAGTAATTGATGCAAATGGCCAGATAACAGGACTTGCTAAAAGTCGGCAACAACATGTGAAACTTGTCAGGATTGAAGGGCGAGAAGCAACGGACATAAGAATTTCAATTGCACCACAGTGGATTCGTAAAACGAATTACGATGGCAGGTATGTTGTAGGAAAGCATGACCCTAAAATAAAATTCATTGAAAGCTATGAAACAGGAGGCGGTGTAAAGGTGGTTTTCCAGAATGAATACGAAGGTTATGAAAGCCGTTTGAAAGCTGTGCTCTCCCGTGAGGGAATAAAGAGAAACGGTTATCGTATGGGTTATCGTATGAACGTAAACGGAAGGTTGAATACGGTTTATTCCAAAGAGGGGGAAAAACAAACGGCTGGACTTTTTGAAAATTTAAAACTTTCAGATATCAGATATTTCGAGCTTTATATACGGCGTAAACCTGAATGGGTTGTGTTCAAGAACGTTTCTCTCAAGCCGGATTTTAAGACCGATGTTCAGGTTGAGGTTCAATCGGCAGGTAAGAAGAAACAGCCGGCAGAGACGGTGGGTTCCGGCGGGGCGGGCGGTGCGGCAATGGGCTGTACCGACAAGTGCGAAGATAAGAATGGCAGAGAATCGTGCGAGGACGAAAGTGGCCACTAAGAAAGGAGGCGATGCGACTAAAACAGATATTTGCTCAAAAGATGTGTAATATAACGTTAATGATAAAGTAAGAACCCGAAACTGAAAGGAAAAAATGATGACTAAGAAGACAATAGTATTGCTGGTTGGTGTGGTCGTGCTGGCATTGGCATTCGGTACTGCCGCGAAGGTCTATGCCGCGACAGAAGCTGCTGACATTACTGCCTACGAGCAGATGTGCGGCGGCAGTTGTAACGATAACTGTGATAATGGCTGCAGCAGTAAGAACAGCACAAGCAACCTGTGCGGCGACTCCAAGGGCTGTAAGAAGGACGACAATAAGAGCTGTGGCGGTGACAAATGCAAGAAGGACGACGATAAGGGTTGCGGCGGTGACAAATGCAAGAAAGACGACGATAAGGGTTGCGGCAGTGACAAATGTAAGAAGGGCAGCGATAAGGGATGTAAGAAAGACGGCGATAAGGGCTGTAAGAAGGACGGCGACAAGGGCTGAGGCGGTCCGTAGGCGGTCAGGCAAGGCGGTTAAAGATATGCTAAATAATCGCCTTGCCTGGCGGATGGGAAAAGTGTGTTGCGTCGCCGGCACGGCGACGGCTAAACAAAACGACTAAATATTTTTGTCGGTGAAGTTCAGTCCTCAACAAGAGGCAGAGGTTTTTTGTTGGGTTTTTTTCCGGACGGGTTTTTAGGCTCCTCAATGCCGAGGGCCTTTTCAATTCTCGACATCCTCGCAGAAAGCTCTGTTAACCTGGCATCGATAGAATCTAATCTTTTAACAATACCCTGAACGTCCGTGCTAATACCTGTTAAATTCCTCTCAGTCAGGTCCATATAACGCTGCACCAGACGCTCGTAGGCATCTACGACGCGGGATGTGTCTAACGTGGGGGTGTAGCCGTAGGGAACCGCAACCTGTGGACGAATTTCATAAGTCCTTTCGTCACCCTGAATCGACGTAGAAAACCAAACCACAACTACGCAGATAATCAGGCCTGCACCAACAGCTAATAAATTCCTGTTCATTTTCATTTGGATTATCTCCCTTTTGTCTTACCTGCCTGTAGTTTCAGACCATACTTTATATATCGGCAAAAAGGCCGGCTTGAATATCAAAGATTTGAAAAAAAGCCGGCTTTGTGGTAAAAAGCAGGTATAAGGATTAAGTGGTAAGGATTAAGGGGTAAGAAAGAAGAATCAGTATGGCAGTTCAGTTCATTCTTGGCAGAAGTGGGACGGGCAAGACCGGCTGCTGCATAGAGCAAATCGTTAACGCCCTGCTGGCCAGCCCCCTGCAATCCAGGGGGCTAAATGGAGAAATTGACGCTCAGCCGTTGATTCTGCTGGTTCCGGAGCAGGCGACCTATCAGGCGGAACGGGCAATTCTTAATGATAAAAGAATAGCCGGCTACAACAGATTGAATGTGCTTTCGTTCGACCGCCTGCAATTTTTGCTGTCAGGCAAAAATACAGCAAGGCCGACCCTTTCACGGCTCGGTCAACAAATGATAATCCACAGGATTTTACGAGACCATAAAAGTAAATTAAAAGTGTTTCATCTCTCGGCAACACAGCCCGGCCTGGGACGGCAAATGGCAGGAACTATAGCTGAACTGGGCCAGTACGCAAAGACGCCGGACGACATCGACCAGCTCTTAAACGAATTGCAAAAAGACGAACACAATAATTTAGCTGTTCTGAAATTTGCCGATATCGGCCTGGTTTTCAAAGAATATTTGAAATTCATCGAGGGCAGGTTTATTGACCCTGATATTCAACTAAGAAAGGCCTGCCGGGCGGTGGCGGGGACGGGGTTCGCTAAAGGTGCGAAGCTATGGGTCGATGGTTTTGCCGGCTTTACGACAGTTGAACTCGCTATACTTGCTGAGCTGCTGAGGGTTACTGCCGATGCACAAATCGCCCTTTGCCTGGACCCGTCAAAGATTGATTTGACAAATCCCGATACACAGGCAATCGACCCCGCCGGTTTGTTTAACCCGACGCAGCAAACATATACCACACTTGTCGAGATAATAAAAAAATGTAAACTACAACTGGCTGAGCCAATCATCCTTGAAAAGGCGGTCAGATTTTCCCACTGTCCGCAGCTTGGGCATATCGAGCAAAACATATTCGAATTCGAACCGCCGAAAATCCTAACGGCGGATAATGTTCGCATTGTCTCGGCGCCGAACGCAAGGGCGGAAGTGCGGTTCGTAGCAAGGCAGATACTGCGGTTAGTAAAGGAAAAAGATTACCGGTATCGTGACATTGCGGTTATCGCATCGGATATCGACAGGTATCAACACTATATAAGGGCGTATTTCGACGACTATCGTCTGCCGTTTTTTATCGATAAGCGAAAACCCCTGAGCCGGCATCCGGTCGTCCAGCTTATCTGTTCGGCCTTGCAGGCGGTGACCGGCGGTTTTTCCGGCAGCGATGTTTTTGCTTACCTTAAAACAGACCTGGTACCGATAGAACGCTGCGATATTGACCTGCTGGAAAATTACTGCCTGGCATTCGGCATAGCAGGCGGCGACTGGACAGGCGGGAAAAACTGGCGCTTTGCAGATAAAGATGACAGGCAATTCGACGAGCAGAGCGTAAACCGGAACCGACTAAAAGTCAGCGAACCCTTGCTTGAACTTCGAGACAAACTTTGCCCCCCAGACAATCCGGAAAAAACGGTCAGCGCCGATGAGTTTACGCAAATTGTCTTTGATTTTCTCGACAGCTTGCAGGTCAGCAAGAAAATTGCCGGCTGGATAGAAGAAGCCGGAGAACGAAAAGACTACGCTGCAGTTGATGAGCACCGGCAATTTTATAAGAAGTTTGTGGATGTATTCGATGAGCTTAGCGAGGCCTTTGCCGGCCAGGAGATGGGCTGTGCAGACTGGCTTGCGATTATCAATTCCGCTTTTTCACAGTTGACGCTGGCTTTCATACCGCCAAATCTGGACCAGGTTCTTGTCGGCTCTATCGAACGCAGCCGACATCCCAGTTTGAAGGCGGTTTTTCTGATAGGAGCCACGCAAAAGCAGTTCCCCGTTCCGGTCGGTTTCGATTCTCTGTTAACCGATGGCGACCGCAGCGCTGCCGAGTCGGCGGATTTCCAGTTAGCGGCAACGACAGCCCAGAGACTGCGCCAGCGCCAGTACTTAGCTTACATTGCATTTACACGCCCCTCACAATTACTGTGCATTACCTATCCGGCGGCTGACGATAAGGGCAGTGCCATACCACGCTCACAGTTTATAGACAATCTGGAATCGCTGTTTGAAAATCTCAGCGAAGAATCGAGCACAGATGAGCAAATCCAGATAGATAATGTTCACAGTGAAAAGGAACTTGCCGATTTGCTATGCCTCCGGCTCGGCGGCGACTCGAAGCAGGATTCACAATTTACGAATTGCTGCCGGCTCGGTGAGTTGTTAAGTGATATTGCCGCCGACGAACAGCTTGCAGAACTCGGCTCAACCGTCGTAACCGCAATAAATTATGACAATCGTGCGCAGCTCGATAAAAAAGTTATCGAGAAGCTTTTCGGCCAGAGGATAAAAAACTCAGCGACAAAGCTAAGTACTTTCGCCGCCTGTCCGTATCGATATTTCGCCCGGTATATATTGGAGTTGAAAGAACGAAAAGAATTTAAGTTCGAGCCGCTGGACCTGGGCGCATTTTATCATCGTGTCCTGGATGCACTGCTAAAACAACTCAACGCAGAAAAAAAAGATTTTGCAGTCGTTCAGGATGAGCAGTTGTTAGAGATTTTGAGAGCGCAAATTGTAGAGATTGTCAGAGAAGACGCCTTTATATCGAACTTTATCCGCCGCAGCGCTCATAACAGTTTTATCATAACCAGTGCCGGCGAGACCCTTGAGGATTGTGTCAGGGCAATTGCGCAAATGGTGCGGGCGGGAAGTTTTAAGCCGACGCTGTCGGAAGTCTGGTTCGGCGAGAATCGTGACGCCGGAGACGAACATCTCGGTGAATATAAACTCGCTCTTCCGGACGGCCGGCTGCTGGCTTTGGATGGTAAAATCGATCGGCTCGATATTGCAAACCTCGACGGTGAAAAAATTGCCGTTGTTTTCGATTATAAGCGCAAGGCAAAATCCTTTAGCTGGCCGCAGCTTTATTACGGGCTGGATATGCAGCTGCCGATTTATATGCTTGCTGTCAAAAACACATCTAATCCACAATGCAAAGTACAGAATGTCGCGGGGGCGTTTTATATGCCGATTGAGATAAGCCCTGCAAAAACCACGCTCGATGAACTATCAGGGAAAACGGAGAGGTTTAATTATAAAGCAAAAGGTATATTCAATGGTAAATTTTTCCGGCAGCTCGATGGGAAAGCATCGAGGGATAGTAAATTCTATAATTTTTACGTTACGAAAGATGACGAGCCGTACGGTAATTACGGCAGAAGCGGGGCGTTAAAGCCGAACGATTTTGAAAAGGTACTGCAATTTACAGAGCGAAAGATAATTGAGCTGGCTGAAGAAATTCTCTCGGGCAAAATTGATGTCAGGCCATATCGTTTGAGCGGGAAATCGCCGTGCAGCTACTGTAAGTATAAATCGCTGTGCCGATTTGACTGGCAAATAAATGACTACAATTTTTTAGAATCGCTGAACAAACTTCAGGTACTCGATGATACAGGGACGGCTGATGGCTGAAAAAAAGATTAAATGGACTGAGCAGCAACGGCGGGCGATTACGGCACGCGGCAACGATGTCCTCGTAACCGCCTCGGCGGGGACAGGGAAAACAGCGGTACTGTCGGGCCGATGCGTCGATATTGTGGCCGACAAAACCGCCTGCCCGGATGTCTTCGAGCTGCTCGTATTGACCTTTACCGAAGCGGCCGCTGAGCAAATGCGCTCGCGAATAGCCAAGCAATTAACATCTGCATTTGCCGAAAGCGACGAGACCCGCCTTCGCAGCCACCTTCACAGCCAAATTATACTGCTGGGCGGCGCTGATATCAGTACGATACATTCGTTTTGCAAACGGCTCATCACCGAGCATTTTTACAAACTCGGTCTCGACCCAACTTTGAGCGTAATCGACAGCGACGAAGCGAAGCTGCTCAAAGCAGAGATTCTCGAAAAGACCATCGACTGGGCCTGGCAGCAGAGTAACCTGGCACAGCCCCTGGCGATGCTTCTTGGCCGACGAGACCTTCGCACAAATAATGGTTTTCTTGCAAAGATAATAGAAGTAAGCAATTTTTTAGACAGTATAACTTCTCGACGAAACTGGTACGAGAGGGCGACTCTGCTTGCTGAAGCGGCTAATCCTTTCACTTCTGAACCTGGTGAGGAACAAAAAAGGATTGTGGCCGAGAAACTGAACCACATTCTTAATCAGCTTCGCCACGCCCAGAAGCTCTACAGAAACGGATGTCCCGATGGCGATTGGGCTGAAAAGTGCGAGGATACTTTTATAAAGCCCGTTGTGCAATGTATTGAATTTTTGGAAGCCGGCAATTGGGACAGTTGCGCTGAAAAAATAAGAAATTTTGATAAGCCAAGAGTTAATAAACCCAAAGAATTGCCGGAACCAATTGCCGAGCTTATAAGAAAAACAGTTAGAAAGGCGGTCGATGCCTTCGGGCAGCTTTCTAATCTGGCGGTACTGAATCCCGACTATCTCGATAAGGTCAGCAGTTCTGTCGGATTGCAGACGAAAGTAGTTATTGAACTTGTTAAAAAATTTGACCGGCTTTACAGCCGGGCCAAGCGAACGATTAACTGCCTGGACTTTGCCGACCTCGAACACTATGCGTTAAAACTTTTAACTGAGCAGGGCTCTTCAGATGATACGCTGTCACCATCCGAGACGGCCCGGGCGCTACGCCGTAAGTATAAATACATATTCGTTGATGAATACCAGGATATTAACCCCGTCCAGCAGGCGATACTGGATGCGCTCAGTCCCGGCGGAAATGTCTTCGTCGTCGGTGATGTCAAACAAAGTATTTATGCCTTTCGAGGAGCTGAGCCGAAAATTTTCATAAAAGAGATCAAGGCGGCCTCGGTTGACCCGAAAAACGCACCAAATGGTCTTCGAGTTGACCTCAATGCCAATTTCCGCTCGGCCAAAGGTATCCTCGATTTTGTCAACAAGGTATTTACACGCATAATGACCGCCTCTTTCACAGGTATTGATTACGATGAGTCGGCTAAGTTGAAGCCGGCGCAAAAGAATTTAGAATTTGGAATTGAGAATTCAGAAACGAGCCATAAGGTCGAGTTACATATACTTGACGAAGACCAATACCAGACAACGAGCAGCGAACAACTAAATGTTATTGGCAGCCGTCAGCGTCAGGCGGCAATGATTGCCCGGCGTATCAGGCAAATGGTCGGAGCAGAGACGGGCAAGTGCGAGTTTCAAATATTGGACAAGCAGCGGGACTGCTTCAGAGATGTTGAATACCGTGATATCGTGATACTGATGCGTTCGCCCGCTAAGAGAGCAAACGATTATGTCGAAGTGCTTCAGTCGGCTGGGGTGCCTGTTAGCTGTGAGGCGGCAGCCGGCTACTTTGAGACGACTGAAATTACCGATATTGTCTGCCTGCTGAAAGTCCTGGACAACCCGCAGCGCGACATTGAGTTGGCCGGAGTATTGCGAAGTCCGCTTTTTAAGGTTAGTGATACTGAATTAGCAAAGATAAAAATCCACGGTAAGCTCCCGTCGCCCGTCGCCCGTCGCTCGTCGCTCGAGCCACGATTCACGATTCACGATTCACGATTCTACGATTGCCTGCTCCAATACTGTGCCAATGGGCCGGATGCAAAACTGGCTGACAGACTCAAAGAGATACTCGCTGTGATTGAGCAATGGCGAACGCTTGCGCGACGCGGCAATATAGCCGATTTAATCTGGCAAATCTATCGCGAAACCGGCTTTCTGTCTTCTGTCTCCGCCCTGCCAAACGGCAGGGGACGCAGAGCTAATCTGCTTAAACTCCACGACAGAGCCGTTCAGTTCGAGGGCTTTGCCGGCAGTGGCGGTATGGCGCAGCTTTCACGATTCGTTGAATTTATCGAAAAGCTGCAGGAAGCAGGACAGGATTGGGCGGAGGCGGCGCCGGAAGCTGCGGTGGAAAACGCCGTCCGCATTATAAGCGTCCATAAAAGTAAAGGACTTGAATTTCCGGTCGTCTTCCTGGCCGAATTAAGCAGTCAATTCAATAAAAAAGATTCTCAGGGAGATTTTCTTGTCGATGCTGTCGATACGTTAGGATTGCAAATTATCGACCACCAGGCGAACAGCCGGCTCAGTTCACTCGCTCACCAGGTTATCGCAGAGCGCAAACTTTCGATAAGTCTGGCTGAGGAGATGCGAATCCTTTATGTTGCAACAACGCGAGCCAGGGACCGGCTCATTTTGACCGCTTCGGCAAAGAGAAACCATTGCCGCTCTATTATCTCAAATGGTTTTTTCTTCGGCAACGAACCAATTCCCGACTGGCAGCTTCGTTCCTGCCAAAGTCCGCTGGAATGGGTTCTCTACGGACTTTCCGACAGGGAGAGTTTGCACAACGCTTTTGAAACCGGATTGGCGGAAAAGTGTGTGAATGACGATTTATTTAGTATAAAATTTTATAGCCAGGTCGAACTGAAACAGCTCTCCGAATATGTTGTTAAACTGAAAGACAATAAACTTCGCCGCTCCAGGCCGACCGTAGCGGGTTCACAGCCGAAACGAGCAGAGCCAAAGCTGCTGTTGCAAGTAAAGAAGTCATTAAACTGGCGGTATCAGTTTGGCGATGTGGCACTATTGCCCGCTAAGCAGTCGGTAACACAACTGACGCACCGTAACGATGAATACTTAAGAATCGATTATTCCACAGCACTGGCTCGAAAGCCGAAAGTGGTTTTGCCTGTTGACCTGGCCGGTGCTGTTGACGGCCGGCTAATCGGGACTGCTACACATCTTGTAATCGCCCGGCTCGATTTGGCCGGGCCTGTAACCTGTGAAGCAATTGAAAAAACCAAAGACATGCTTTTAATTGATGGCGCTATAACTGAGGCGGTGGCCGAGCGTATCGACATCAACTCGATAATCACATTTTTTGAAAGTGAACTGGGTCAAACGGTGCTTAATGCGAACAATACTGTATGGCGTGAGTGGCCGTTCACCTTTGCAGTGCCGGCTTCGCTCGTTGCTCGAGTCACGAGTCACGAGTCACAGGTCACGGACGACGAAGCCGTCGTTGTTCAGGGCATAATTGATATGCTGGTTCGGACGCCGAAGGGCTTGATGGTAATAGATTTCAAAACCGACAGTATAACCGCTGAAGAAGTTTGCCGGCGGGCTGAACTTTATCATGAGCAGTTAGAGCTTTACAGCAGGGCGGCTACGGCAATCCTGAAGGCCAAGCTGCTCGGTAAATGGCTGTATTTCTTAACCCCGGCCACCGAGTTTGAGATCAAATGAGTACGAATGGTGCGAAATGCTACTTTGCGAAGTTGGCTTCCATACTTTGTAGTAAAGCTACTATGAAGGGCAGGTCGCTACGAAGCGCGAGTATCGCACCCTACATGCTCTTTTTCCTTGATTTGCAGTCGGATTAATTTCATAATCATATTGTTCCAAGTGGCCTTCAAAAAGCGAAAGGAGGGACAAAATGGAACAGCGGACAGTGAAAGTTTCCAAGATTCGGATTACAAAATCAGACCTGTTGTCAATGTGCGAAAATGAAAGAGTTTTCTTTATACAATCAGGTGATTTGCTAAATGATCTAAATGTATTTAGCAAGCTGCTTATGTTCTGTATGAACCGGCAGAGAGCAGACATAGGAGGCTTCGTAGTTGCCCCAATTGGTGGTTTGTTGCTGGTTTGCCTGTTACTGGAGGCATAATGATAGGAATAGGTACAGCATTGATTGTAGTGGAAGCATATGAGTATTTTACACGTCCTCCGGGCGAAGATGCTTTCAGGGATTATGCGGAAAGACTCAATGATGGGATTTACAAATGTCCCTAAGAAACCTGATAGGTGCTGCCACGTAGATATCTCATGTAGCGAAAAACATTCGGAACCAAACTCAAAGAAAGGATGATGGAGTATGAGTACTATCGCACAAAAGAATTGGGGAGAGAGGTGGGTATTGTACGTTGGCAGGAAAGCTAAAGGTAAGTACTGGCCATTACTTTTGATTCTGTTCGCCATTATTTTCGGAGTAATTTACTTCTTTGTGTTTCGTGAACGGACTCATCTTGCGGTTCTTAGTATTACCTTTGCGTTGCTAGCCCTTATTTATTTTGAGCGAAGAAACTTCTACTTAATAATTGAAAGGCAGAGGAAACATACGGCTAATCTTGAATCAGAAGCAAACGAAGGCTAGCCGGTTGCTGCTCGTGGATCTGAGAGGAAAAGGGAGAGGAAAAGGGGAGGAACAAGGGGTCAGGAACAAGGGGTCAGGAGCATTTTCTGTGTCGGCCGTGAGGTTGCAGAGTCAGAGGAGACAGCCTAATGATTGACACATCTGTCTGGAGAACCCTATGCGAGATACGAACCAGCAATTAGTGGGGAGTCTCGGAGATTTTTCAGGATTTCACTCGAAATCTAATCTGTTTTATGGTATAATGTATCTGACTATGGATGGTTCATTGTTCGTAGATTATAGCAAACCCCCTGAAAGCGGGTATAGCAAATCATGAGGCTCTCCTGATGGCCAGCGAAACCCAAATCCTTGTTAACCGGCCCAACGCCCAAGAATCTGACAGCCCCAGGACTGAGCCGATGGAGAAATCGACTATGAATACCGGCACGCCGGCAGACTATTTTATGCAAAACAAAGCCAATTTCGAAAGAGCCCAAATGAACGCAAATCTCTGTGGAAAAAAAGATTACGAAAAAGGACCGCGCCGGGTGCTCCGCAAAAACAAACCCAAACAAAGCCAATTTCCGGTTATCCTTGTGTTTTTGAATTGGCTGTGTATAATCTCGTTCTCCGTGATGATAACGGAATGCACAGCATGCCTAACGGCAGAAATTTTTATGGAGAATGTACATAAATGTCAAGTGCACCAAAAGCAAACGCAGTAGTCGGGCAATCAGGCGGGCCGACCGGCGTGATAAACGCCTCTCTGGTCGGCGTTATCGAAGAAGCTAACAAACATCCGGAAATACAAAACCTCTACGGTGCGGTCCACGCTGTGGCCGGGATGGTCAAAGATGATTTCATCGACTTGAAAAAGCTCTCGGCTGATACGCTGGAGTTGGTAGCCGCTTCGCCTTCCTCGGCTATCGGAACCAGCAGAGATAAGCCGGACGAAGAATATTGTGCCAGAATCCTTGAAGTTTTCAAGAAACGCAATATCAGATACTTTTTCTACATCGGCGGTAACGACTCAGCAAATACCGCTTATATCATTAACACAATGGCCGCTGCAGCCGACTATGAGCTGCGGGCGTTCCATATTCCAAAAACAGTAGATAACGATTTGCTGGTTACCGACCATTGTCCGGGCTTTGGAACCGCTGCAAAGTTTGTGGCCTGTGCTCTGATGGGCGATGATTTGGATAACAGAGCTATGCCGGGTATAAAAATCGATTGTGTAATGGGCAGACACGCCGGCTTCCTGACCGCTGCGTCTGCTCTGGGCAGACAAAGAGATGACGACGGCCCACATCTGGTGTATATTCCCGAAAGACCCGTTTCGATGGATAAATTCCTCGGCGATGTCGAGGGCGTTTATAAAAAACTCGGCCGATGTGTCGTTGCAGTCAGCGAGGGAATCTGCGACACCGATGGTGTTACCTGGGCTGAGAAGCTGGCTGAGGTGAAGGAAACCGATTCGCACGGTAACGTTCAACTGTCCGGCACAGGCGCTCTGGCTGACTTTTTGGCTGGGCAGGTCAAGAGCAACTTAGACGCAAAACGTGTTCGGGCGGATACGTTCGGCTATCTGCAGAGAAGCTTTGCCGGCCTGCAGTCCTGCGTTGATGCACGAGAAGCGCGAGCGTGCGGACAAGCGGCGGTCAAGTTCGCTATGGACGAGGTCAGCGGGTCGGTGGCAATAAAACGAACGGGCAACGGAAAAGATTACGCAGTTGAATTATTTCGCACAGAGCTTGGCAATGTAGCTGAAAAGACAAAATCTATGCCCGCAGAATTTATTAACGCTGAAGGTAATGGCGTAACCGATGCCTTTATCGAATACGCAATGCCTTTAACAGGTGGCTTGCCCAGGACCAGCTATCTGGGCAATTATCCGAGAATATAACGGCGGTTCTTAGGTCGTACCCGAATATTCGGCAAATTTGCGAGTTCTTTTAACTAATAGAGCATTTTTTAGCTAAACGAGCTTGTTTTTTGCACTAAAAACAGCCCGCAAAGTTTTTTGACTTGAAAAAATATAAAATCTGCGTTATATTGATGGGTTCTAAGATTTTTGACGAATTAAAAATATAATGTTGTTTTCTCATTGCTTGTAGTTTTAGAGGTATTGAAAGGGTTTTTATGCTAAGAGTCAGATCGCGTGCAGGCGAATCAGTTCAGCAAATGATGAGACGTTTTAAGAAGCTGTGCGAAAAAGAGGGACTAATCAGAGATATGAAGCGCAATGCCTATTATGAAAAACCCTCAGAAAAGAATCGCCGGCGTATGCGCAAAGCCCAGCGAGTCGCAAGCTACAATTGCTGACACAAATTTTTTTTACCACCTATGAAGAGCTCAGAGTCAAGTTATAAAATTTCTTTTTCCTCATTTTTTTTGCTTTGAGGACATCCTTCTTACCATGCAGTCAGTCGCAATGGCATAGTCGATCACAATTACTTAACTGAACAGCTTTTTTTCAGTTCAGCTTTTCTTAAGGCAATCTTAGTGGTTATCAATAACCTGAACTATTTTATGGGCAATCATATAGACGCTGCCAACCACCTATAGGGGACTTGCCAGCCTGGCAGTCCATGCAGATTATGGAGGCATAGCAAAAACGGCTGCGGTTCATTCACGAAATGGGGACTTCCCATATGGGAGTCCAGTGGCTAAAACGGAACTCGCAGCCGGATAAAAACCTCGATAGCATAAGTATTACCCTTAAATAACCGATACTGCTGGTCTGTTCAATTCATTACAGACTACTTTTTCATCGAACGGGCTGTTTGTTTTCCACATACCCCACATTACACACAGCAGCTTTCGGGCTACTGCGTGGCGGGCATTGCTGGCAATTATTCCATCTTTTAGCATCCTTTCATAATAATCTT
>CAJVYK010000010.1 GCA_913009865.1 uncultured bacterium | reverse complement strand
ACGGATAAACAGTGTCACATGATAGAGAGAGTATGTAGATTACGCGTTGGAGTTCAGGCGTATGCTCTTCCGATCTCTTTACTTTATTGATTTTTTTTTTTAATGATACGGCGACCACCGAGATCTACACTCTTTCCCTACACGACGCTCTTCCGATCTCCAGCTGCTGCGGCAGCTGGTGGCAATCGGTTTGAATACGCCGACTTTGGCGCCATGGTCGGCTAAAATTTTAGCGATAGCGCCGGCTATCAGCGTTTTGCCTACGCCGGTGTCGGTGCCGGTTATGAAAAGGCCATGCTTTTTGGGAAGTTCCAGGTTAATCGGCATTTAGCTTTTCTCTATTTGTCGTTATCGGGGTCGATAGTATTTGGGTCGTTGGGGTCTTGGGGCACCAGCCGTTCCAAATCGCTTGCGTCGCCAAAGAAGCCCTCGTCGTTTGCGTGCTTCTTGATGAAATCCTGCAGTTCTTCCGGTGAAGCGGTCAAGACAATACGGTCTTCGACGATTTCGTGCTTTAGCAAATTGGGGTCATTTTTGAGCAAACTCTTTATTTTGTTGAAGTCCATCCATTGCATTTGCAGTGTCGGCTCAATCTGTTCAACCTTCATAAATGTGTGGGCCGGCAAAAGATGTAATGCGTAGAATTCATTGACTTGGCATTCAAGCTCTCCCGGAAACAGGTCAAGGAACAGCATTTTGTCAAATTTGACCAGATGAGCAATAAATTTACCCTTCTTACCGTTAGAAGTAATGGTTAGGTCGTAGGAGTTTGGATCGGAACCCTCTTCAAATTCCCAACTGTCATCATTTTCACCCCAGGTTCCTAACAGTTTCTCTTCAAAGACGAGGGTCTTGGGGGTGTAAAGTGGGTGAAGTGAAGACACACATCCACCTAAAAGGGCAGCTAACAGGTAGAAAAGAAGTTTTTTGGTTTTCATTTTTCACGCCCCTTAAAATTCCTTGAAATTTGTTTATTTGCTGAGTCAAACGGGCATTCTACCATTTGGCGGCGCAATGGCAATGAACTTAATCCCGGCTAAAAATTGATTTGCAAAACCGCAGTTAAAAGGCGATTATTAAACTGGTTTAAGCTTAAAGGATAGCGAGTAAACTCTGAATATTAAGTAGCTGGGCGATATTAACATTTTAGAGGGGTATAAGTATGAATTTTGTATATATTGATGAGTCGGGAAATACAGGGTTAAATCTAAAGGATTCTCAACAACCCGTGTTTGTTTTAGCTGGGATGATATTACCTGAGTCGAAATGGTTTTTATTGGAAGAAAAATTTTCCGATATAGCAAAAAGCTATTTAGGAGATAGTTTACCAGATTTGTTTGAGCTTCACGCAATAGATCTTAAGGTGGGACGTGGCGTCTTCGAAAATCTATCTTTTGAAAAGCAATTGTCTTTTCGTGATGAAATGTTGCAGCTTCTTGTGGATAACAAAATTGCAATTATTTATCGAAGGATCATAAAGAGTTCGTTCGAGGCATTTTGTGAAAAGAATTATGGGCCTGGAATAAAAGTGAACCCGTATATAATGGCGCTGCCATTCGTATGTGTGGAGGTAGATCATTATCTCAGGCAAAAAGGAAACGATGAGTTGGGCATGTTTATTTTCGATGAGCAGAAGGAAAATTTAGATGATGCAGAGCGCTCATTACGAACACTTCGTTTGGATTCTGCATCAATTCTTCAAACCACTAATATTATTGAGAAGGGTTTCTTTATCGATTCGTCCAAAAGTTTCGCTTTGCAGTTAGTAGATTTAGCGGTGTATTATGTTCGCAAATACGAAGAGAATAAATTAAAGCTCAGAGTCAGTGATTTTGATAGGCAGACTTTCGGGAAGATTGAAAAGCTTATATCGACAGGTGTTGGTTCGGATACCAGGGACATTCTCGAGTGGGTCAAAAATAATTGCATAAAATAAAAAAGCGGCCGCCCCCTAAGGGAGAGTCGCCACACAGGCGGCTACTTGCAGTCGCTATATAGATTATCGGCTAAAATAATAGAAAGTCAAGAAAAAAAAAAGGTTTTTTTAATTTTTTGGCACCCAAATGGAAGATAAATTTGCCAGAGATCGCCAGCGGATGGTTGCAAGCGACCTGAGGGCTAAGGGTATAACCGACCCTGGCGTACTGAAGGTGATGGGCCGGATTCGCAGGGAAGATTTCGTCAAAGAGCCGTATCAGTTACAGGCTTATGCCGACGGGCCGCTGCCTATCGGGATGGGACAGACCATTTCTCAGCCATATATCGTTGCACTTATGACGCAGGAATTGCGGCTCAATCGGCATTGTGAGGTTTTAGAGATTGGAACCGGAAGCGGCTATCAGACAGCTGTGCTGAGCGGGCTGGCAAAAAAAGTCTATACGATAGAAAGATTCGCCCCGTTATCAGAATCGGCTCAGGCGGTGCTGGGTGGATTGGGCATCGATAATGTCGAGTTCTATATCGGCGACGGCAGTTGCGGCTGGCCGGACGAAAGAACTTTTGACAGGATTATCATAACCGCAGCGGTGCCGAAGATTCCAGAACCGTTGACAGAGCAGTTAGTCGAGGGCGGTCTAATGGTCGCTCCGGTCGGCTGTGGAGGGGTGCAGGAGCTGGTGGTCTGCGAAAAAAGGAATGGGAAAATAATTGAAAGAGTAATCTGTGACGTCCGGTTTGTTAAGCTGTTCGGCGAGTATGGCTTTGACGAAACGTAAAGTTCAAATATCAAAATGTAAAGTGACGAAAAGTGACAGAAGTAAACGAAAAATTACAAACAAAAATTGATTTGTCGATGCCGGTGCAGTTCTTAAAAGGGGTCGGGCCGGGACGGGCTAAGGTCTTCGCTCAGTTGGGAGTCCATACAGCGGAAGATTTGTTGGAGTATTTTCCGCGGGACTGGGTGTTTGCGCCTGAGCCAATAAAGATAAATCAAATCCAGCCCGGCCGAACCGTTACCATTCTCGGATTGGTCGAGTCAACAGACTACCAGAGTTTCCGTCGCCAGCCGATATTCGAAGCACAGCTTTCCGACGATACGGGTCTGTGCAGGATTGTATGGTTTCACGGCAAATACCTTTGCGATAGATTACAGCCCGGCCAGGTGATAATTGTATCGGGTAAGGCCGCTTTATATAAGCATCAGCTGCAGATAGCCAATCCGAAATTCCTGGTAGTTGACGAAGAAATAGCGGACAGCGGACAGCGGACAGCGGATAGTAAAAGAAAACTAAACGCTGAACGCTATTTCAGCGGCGGGGTTTATCCTGCCAGCGCCCGGCTCAGCAGCGGGCAGATTAAAAAAATAATCGCTCCCTTGCTTGGTAATCTCGGCGGGCTTGTGAACGAGTTTTATGATAAAAAATTCCTCAAAAAAGCACAATTGATAAGCAGAAAAGATGCTTTTAGCTGGATACATTCGCCGCCGGATGAGGAAAAGCTGGCCCAGGCAAAGCGCAGATTAAAGTATGACGAATTGTTTCTGATGCAGTTGGGCCTTGCGCTTCGCCGGTATAAATGGAAGCATTTTTCAGCGGCGGCGGCGATGGAATACGATGAGAAAATCGACAGGCGGATTAGAAAACGGTTTCCGTTTTTGCTTACCGAGGACCAGAACAATGTGATAGCTGAAATCGTTGCGGATATGGGAAGGTCTGAACCGATGAATCGGCTGCTGCAGGGTGACGTGGGGTCGGGCAAAACGGTGGTCGCTCTTTATGCGGCCCTGTTGGCGGTTGCCAATAAGAGGCAGGTTGCGATTATGGCGCCTACTGAGATTTTAGCGAGTCAGCATTTTATAAGTATCGAAAGGTACCTGAGAAACAGCAAAGTAAAAAGGGTTTGTATAACGGGCGGATTGACCGGTAAAAAAAGAGAGCGGCTCTTAAAGCAAATCAGCAGCGCAGCGATTGATATTGTTGTCGGGACGGTGGCGCTGCTGCAGAAGGATATAGAATTTAGCCGGCTCGGCCTGGTGATAATCGATGAGCAGCATAAGTTCGGTGTTCACCAGCGTGCTCAATTACGAAAGCAGACTACGCCTCATTGTCTTGTTATGACGGCTACGCCTATCCCCCGGACGCTGGCGATGACCGCTTTCGGCGATTTGGATGTTTCTATTATCAAGCATTCTCCGCCGGGCAGAGGCGCTTGTGTAACGCGCTGGGTGGAGCCGAAGAATCGGCAGAAGGCTTATGAGTTTATCCGCCAGCGACTGAAGGTAAAAAAACAGGCGTATTTTGTCTATCCGAGGATTACAAACATCGAGGAAAATGGCGACCTCAAGGCGGCGACCGATGAATGGAAAATGCTCAGTACGGAGGTTTTTCCGGAATTTACCGTGAAGCTGCTGCACGGCCGGATGCCCTCTGTTAAAAAACAGCAGATTATGGCTGAGTTCAGGAGCGGTAAAATTGACGTGCTGGTCTCTACTGTAGTGATAGAGGTGGGCGTGGATGTGCCGAACGCAACGATAATGGTTATAGAGGATGCGGACAGGTTCGGCCTGGCACAATTGCATCAGTTGAGGGGACGTATCGGAAGGGGAGAAGCTAAATCGTATTGCTTTTTGTTTTCCCGGACTGAAAACGAAGCGGCAAAGAGTCGGCTTGAAGTAATGACCAGGAGCAATGACGGCTTTGAGATATCTGAGTGTGATTTGCGATTGCGTGGGCCGGGTGAGTTGTTCAGCACCCGACAGCACGGCCTGCCGGATTTGAAAATCGCAAATATCATCGATGATTACGAGCTGCTGATTATGGCAAGGAAAAACGCATTCGAGCTGGTCTCGAGCGACCCTATGCTGACCGGGCCGGAACATAAGAATATTCGCCGGGCACTGTTGGCCAAGTTCGGCGATTCGTTAGGGTTGGCCGATGTCGCATAATCTATGCCCCGCCCACAGGTGGCGGGGCTAAACAATTTAGTGTTTGTCGAATAATTGCATTTCTATACCATTTTTGTTATGTCAAAAATTGTTGGATATATGTTGACGTGGACGACTTATGGTAGTTGGCTGCCTGGTGATGAAAGAGGGTATGTAGAAGATGGTAAAATCCTGTCCGGCAATGAAAAGGTTCTGCGGAGAAATAGAGAACGACAAAAATCACCCGGTGTAAAACTTAATTCAAAAGAAAAGCAAATTGTAAAGAAAACAATGTTATCCGAAGTAGAGAGAGTCAGCCAACACATAGAAGCACTGGTGGTTTGTTCAAATCATGTTCATATACTTGTACGTTCTCATAAAGAATCACTTGAAGAAACAGTAAGCAGATATAAAAGCGTAACTACGAGAATCCTTTGGGGAAATGGCCGGATAGGCCGAATATGGACGAAGGGTTATGACAAGAGATTTTGTTTTACAGAAAATGATATTAAGAAAAGAACCCTGTATATTAAAAACCACACTGATTAGCCCCAGCACCTGTGGCTGGGGCAACTTCAATTGTTGACAATTGCCAGCGTTGACTGTACGCTGTCGGTGGTGCTATTGTTATGCAGATACATTACAAAAACAAGCGGCTGGAGAGGGTCTTAATCGGCGTTAATGTTTTGGCTGCGGCGGTTGTGACGGCCTCTTTTGTTGCACGGTTCGGTTTTGATAAGCCATTGGTAGCCGAGTCGGTTTTGTATGCCGTTCAGGTTGCACTGCTTGCCGTTTTTATTACAGAGA
Source organism: uncultured bacterium (assembly GCA_913009865.1). Classification (GTDB taxonomy): domain Bacteria; phylum Planctomycetota; class Phycisphaerae; order Sedimentisphaerales; family Anaerobacaceae; genus CAJVYK01. The sequence goes on along the minus strand of CAJVYK010000010.1, from coordinate 18,795 downwards.
AAATAATCCGGCTGTTCAATGCCACTTCGAAGGCCGAATTCTGGCGGGCGAACTGGTTTGAAATTCCACTTTTAGTTGCGCTTGGAATAGTTGTTCTGGGAGCGGGCCGATGGTTCGGCAAATCCGAGCCAATGGCAGTTCGGCATTTCGCAGTGGGTATTTATCTTGTTCTGCAGGTAGTTGCCAAGCTTTGTAAGACCTGTGTAAATTTAGCGGCGTCAGGCAAAAACCCGACTCAGGTCCTGATTGCAAGTTTTCTGGTCCTGATATTATCAGGGGCAGGGCTTTTGTGCCTGCCGAAATCGGCTACAGGTGAAAGTATCGGCTTTGTCGATGCTCTGTTTACCGCTACCAGTGCAACCTGTGTTACCGGCCTTATCGTAAAAGATACCGGCCGGGACTTTAGTTTGATGGGTCAGTTGATTATTCTGTCGTTGATTCAGCTCGGCGGCCTGGGGATAGTGGTGTTCGGTGCGGTGTTCGCCCTTCTGTTAGGCCAGGCGCTTAGTTTGCGAGAGTCGGTGGCGATGCAGGATTTGCTAAGTACCCGCACGATTGGTCGAATAGGCAATATGATAGCTTTTATTTTTATGGGGACACTGCTTATCGAAGCTGTTGGTGCGGTCAGTATGTTCGGGATGTGGGACGATGTGCCCGGCCGAGTGGAAAATATTCAGCAGCAGTGGTTCTATAGCATTTTTCATTCGATTAGCGCTTTTTGCAATGCCGGCTTTAGTTTGTTCAGCGACAGCTTCGTCAGCTACAATAGAAGCTGGGCGGTGTACGCAGTGATTTGTCCGCTGATAATCCTGGGCGGACTTGGCTTTGGCGTACTTTACGATTTGTCTAATATTGCTGTTGACAGAGTAAAGCGGTTCTTCAAGAGACGGTTCAACAGACGATACAGTTTTTCGATGGAAACGCCGAAAAGGATGCGCTTGCAAACCAAGATTGTTCTTGGCGTAAGCTTCTGTCTTATAATTTTGGGGACGCTCGCTATCCTTTTGTTCGGACGTTACGCGGGCAACGGCGGTTCTGTTCAAAATCCTGGCATTCTCGGCGCACTGTTTCAGTCGATTACAGCCAGGACAGCCGGGTTTAATACTATCGACATCTCGGCGCTGTCGGAGTCAAACAGGTTTATTTTGATGTTACTTATGTTCGTCGGCGGCTCTCCCGGCTCGACCGCAGGCGGAATCAAGACGGTAACACTGGCTGTGATAATAATGACGGTTTTTGCGGCCTTGAGGAAACGACAGGAAGTTGAGATTTTCAAACGCTCGATTCGAATAGTTGTCGTCGGCAGAGCAATTACTGTTACGCTGCTTTTCGTAGCGGTTTTGTTCACTGCCACGCTGGCACTGAATATCACGGAAGCGGGCCGTTTTACTATGTCGGAAATTATGTTCGAGGCGACCAGTGCCCTGGGTACCGTGGGGCTGACGACCGGTATAACGGCTTCTTTGACAACGGCGGGTAAATTAATTATCATTGCGGTGATGCTTATCGGCCGGCTTGGGCCGTTGACGCTATTGGCGGCGCTGACGTTTAACCTGAAACCGGTTCGATACAATTATCCGGGCGAAGCGATAATTGTCGGATAAAAACTTGGCCACGAAGGCACAAAGTCGCAAAGAAGTTAAAAGTTAAAAAAAACAAATATAGTTTTGCTTAGTGTCTTGGTGCCTTTGTGGCAAGAAATAGAAATGGGAGCTAATACTATGAAGCGATTTGCTGTAATAGGATTGGGCAGGTTCGGCAGGAAACTGGCTATCGCCCTGGCGATGAGCGGCGCCGAGGTTATTGCGATTGACAAGAACAGAGACCAGATAGAGCTGATTCGAGACCAGGTAAGTCTCGCCGTTAGACTCGACAGCACTGATGAAGAGGCGCTGAAGTCGCAGGGCATCGACAAGATTGACGTCGCTATCATCGGCATAGGCCAGGGAACGGGCAGGGGCTTTGAGTCTGCGATTCTGACGGTGGTGAACCTGCGCCAAATGGGGGTAAAAGAGATTTTCGCCAGAGCGGAGGATTTGATTGCCGGCGAGGTCTTCTCCAAAGTGGGCGCCACCGAGGTTATCTATCCGGAAATCGAATCTGCTCAGAGATGGGCGTATAAACTTATCGCACCGCAGATAGGCGAGAAAATTGATTTTGCGCCGGGCTATAGTTTAGCCCGCATAAAATCGCCGGCCAGCTTCGACGGCAAGACGGTTATGGATTTGCAATTACGGCAGAAGTACAACGTCAATCTGGTTGCCATCAAGCGGGGCGAGCACAGCAAGACAAAGAAGAGCGAAAGAAGCGAAAAGGGCGGCATTATAAACGTCCCTATGCCCAATACAGTGATTTATCGGGATGATATTTTAATGGTCGCCGGCTCCGACGCCGACCTGGCAAAACTGCCACAAGAGTAGTTGGATATGCAAAATTTATATGACGAAAGATATCAACAGAAAGAATATTATTGGGGGAGAAAACCGTCGGCTATTTGCTATCAAATCTTATAGTTGATACCGCCGGAAAGGCCTCTTAAACTCCTTGATATCGGTTGTGGTGAAGGAAGAATCGCTATTTTCTTTGCCAGAAACGGTTATGAAGTAACAGCGTTTGATTTGTCGCCACAGGGTGTGGAGAAAGCCAAACGCTATGCTGATGAAATCGGTGTTTCAATAAAAGTATTTCAGGCAAACTTGAGTGAGTTCAGGCTGGAGGAAAAATTCGATATTCTCTTCAGCACCGGTGTTTTTCACTATATTCCAGAAGAATTGAGAAAGGAGATTTTTGATAATTATAAAGAGTTCACTAACGAAAATGGATTAAATGCCTATTCTGTTTTTGTCAAAAAGCCCTTTATTCCAAGAGCACCCGACTTTGAAAAAGCGGCTCAGAGCTGGGTATCAGGCGAGGTGTTTAGCTATTACCACGATTGGAAAATGGAATCCTGTCAAGAGGAGATTTTTGACTGCAACTCAAGTGGAATTCTGCACAAGCACGCGGTCAACAGAATGATAGCAGGAAAAATTTTCGGCGATTTGTAAATTGAGATTTGCCGACGTAGCCAAACTGCCACAGGAATAAATAGCGTGCAGCATATAATAAACAGGGCCTCCTGAATTTTTCAGATTTTTCGATATTTTCGCAGCATATCGAGCATGCTCTGCATATCTTCGGGTAAAGGAGCTTCGAATTTTACCATTTCAGATGTGGCTGGATGCTTGAATTCCAGAGTCCAGGCGTGCAGAGCACAGCGGTCTATAATCGGCTCTTCTACAGCGGACTTGACGTCCTTATTTTTTACTTCTTCACTTCTTACTTCTTTCAATTGGTGGGGATAAACGAGTTTTCCGCCATACATATCGTCGGCTACAATCGGATGCTTGATATAAGACAAATGAACGCGTATCTGGTGCGTGCGGCCGGTCCTGGGGGTAAGTTTTAGCAGAGAAAAACCGCGAAAACTTTCGAGAACTTCGTAAAAAGTGATAGCTTCTTTGCCATTTTCGGGCCTAATTGCGTATCTTTCCCGCATTTTTGGGTGAATTCCGAGCGGCATATTTATGCGGTCGGCTGTCAACTCAGGCGTGCCGTGAACTATAGCAAGATAGCTTTTCTTGACCTGGCGGTGTTCAAACTGCTTGGCGATTTTCCACTGGGCTATGTCGGTTTTGGCAACGACCATAACGCCGGTGGTGTTTTTGTCGAGCCGATGTACGATGCCGGGCCGAAATTCGCCCAGCCCACTCGATAACTCGTCAGAATAAAAGGCCAATGCGTTTACCAGCGTGCCGTGTGTGTTGCCGCGCGCAGGGTGAACAATCATACGGGCCTGCTTGTTGAGGATGATTATTTCATCGTCTTCGTAAATGATATTCAGCGGAATATCTTCGGGTAAAATCTCTTTGCTCGGCGGCTCAGGCAACGTCAACTCTATTTTGTCGCCGGCACTTAGCTTGAAACTTTTGTTTACCGTTTTGCCGTTAACCTTAACTGCGCCCTGCTGGATTATATTCTGGAGCATAACCCGACTGAAGTTGCTGAACCGGCCGTGAAGGTATTTATCAACCCGCCGCTCTTTGATTGAGCTGCCTACTTGAAGGGTTAACGGCTCGTTGTGCCGCCGTGAGGCCTGCTTCGCAGTGATTTGTGGTTCGTGATTCGTATCTGGTTTTTTGTTTTGTCGGGCACTATTCACGAGATACGTTCCACTATTCACGAATTATCGGCTGGGCTTTATTGATGTCAGGGGCCTGGAGTTTAATTTGTGGTTGCATAAGTTCAGATGGTGCTGGTTTTGTCCCCGATTTAATCGGGGACTGCTTAAAGACCACCTTTTGCCGGTAGTCGGCCATTGTGTCGAGGCGCTGCTTTGCCTCAGCGGCGGCGGTGGTGCCTTCGAAAAAAGCGTTTTCAACGATGTCGCGATATATTTGCTCTGCCTTTTCGAAGTTGCCAAGTTCTTCTTCGCATAGTCCCAGGCCGAATTTGGCGGTCGCTATTAAAGACGGATTTTTAAATTTTCGATTTTCAATCGGCGTTTGGGAATCGGCATTCGATAATAAATTGATGGCTTCGGTGTAACTGGCCTTTGCCGTGTCTATCTGAGCTTTTATTTCCCGCTCGCCGGCGGCTTCTAAGCGGTAATGTAACTCCATCCGCAGGGCCTGGGCCCGTTTAATGAGGGCCAGAGCCGCCATCTGATTATTTTTTGTGTTTTGGGCGGCGGCAGCAAGTTTATCAGCGATAGGGAGCAGATTGTACGAACTGTCAAATCCCTGGGCCTGGGCCTGTAGGATTTGTGGTTTGCTCTGTGATAGCTGAGTGATAAGGTTTGTGAGATTGAGCTGTTCTCGAACTGATACCACGTTTTTTTTGTACCTCTTCCAGAAGTATAAGCCGGCGACCACAATAACAAGTGCCGATACGTAGATAATCGTTGTACGATTTTCCTTGGCCCATTGCGGGAAGTTGGCCAGCCATCTGGCCAGTTCGTTGGTTTTCAGTTCGTGGCGATGTTCAGATTTCATCCTGCGGCTCCTTTCCAGTAACCAGAAACCAGTTTCCGGTCTCTGGTTTCTCCTGCTTAAATTGGTATTGTAGCAGAAGTTGTTTTATCTTGCAATGGCTCTGATGATTGATTATTGTTTATTGATATTGGATTATCAATTATCGATTGAAAGGTTATAGATGTCTGAAAAAAGGGCAAAAGTAAAAGGACAAAAAGTGAATTTTTCTGCTTTTTTCTTTTTACTTTTCATTTTACTGCCGATTTTGACTGGTTCGCTTTATGCGGCCGGCGAGTCCAACCCCTCGGAAGGGCTTGCCCCGGTTCCTGCGGCGGGAGCGGGGCTTGATAAGACAAAATATATCACCGTTGACGAGATTGTCCCCGGGATGGATGCGTATTGTCTGACTGTGTATAAGGGTACTGAAATTGAAAGGTTCGCACTGGATGTTCTAAGTGTGGTGCGTGATATAAGCCCGGGCAGGGATGCGATTCTGGTGCAGGGGACAGACGAGCGTTTCATTCACACCGGCCCGGTGGCCGGCTGCAGCGGTTCGCCGGTCTATATCGATGGCAGATTAGCAGGGGCGCTGGCTTTCGGATGGGGTTTCAGCAAGGACCCGCTTTACGGCGTAACGCCTATCGAAGAAATGCTCAGAGTCGGCCAGGGCAGGACTGATGAGCAGAAGGAAGGTCAAACTGGATCTGGATTTGACTTTTCCAGGCCTATTGATTTTGATGAGATTGAGAGGCAAATTACAACTCCACGATTTTCAGAAAGCAGCAGTCTGAACGGGGCCGCAGCTTTACCGTCTCCGCTGATTACATCCGGTTTGCCCGCGGAGGAGTATGAGCGGTTGGCGGCTTTGGTTGAGCCGTTCGGGCTTATGGCTGTTTCCGGTATGGGAGGAGGAAATTCGTCGCTCGCAGCCCGTGACTCCTCGAGCGAAGCAGCAGCGATGAGCGGTGGGAAACGAGGGACTGAATTAGTTCCGGGCGCCTCTCTTGCCGTGCCGCTGGTGACCGGTGATATAGCTATGACCGTAATCGGGACTGTAACCGAAGTTGTGGATGATAAGGTCTATGGCTTCGGACACAGCTTTCTCGGTTACGGGCCGATAGATTTGCCGATGGCTACGGGGAAGGTGCATACTGTGGTCTCCAACGTGATGCGTTCTTTTAAGTTTGCCAGCGCACTTGAAATAGTCGGCGCCTTGAGAACTGATGAGTCGGCGGCTGTCCGAGGGCGGATTGGCGCAAAGGCGAAAATGATACCGCTGACAATAAGAGTGGAACGTTACAATGACCCCGAAAAAAGAGTGTACAACTGTCAGGTTGCCAACAACCGGCTGCTTACCCCGCTGCTGATTCGCTCGGCAGTGGCCGGAGCGGCTCTTTCCTTCGGTAAATTGCCGCCGGACCATACTATCGAATATAAAGTGGATATCGGTATAAACGGCGAAGAATCAATCTCCTTTGAAAATGTTTCGACCGGCATGGGGCTGGCTGAGATGATAAAGGAAAGCACCGGCTCGGTGGCGATGCTACTGAATAATCCGTATAAAAAAGTTGATATAAAATCGATGGATTTTGATGTTCGCATAGCGCCGAAAAATATATCTTCAGGAATATGGTCGGTCGATTTGTCCGATTCGAAGGTCAAGGCCGGACAGCAAATCGATGTCTCAATAGTGCTGGAATCAGTCCTGGCGGAGAAAAAAAAGTACCGGTACAGCTTGAAAATACCTGAAATCACGGCGCCGGGGCAGTACGATTTGATTATCTGCGGCGGCTACGATTACCAGCAGTTCCTCAGGAAAGCTGAGCCGTATAAATTTGTGCCTCAGAATCTGCCTACTCTTCTCGAAGCACTGAATAATCTTTTGGCGATTGAACGAGATAAACTGTATTGCCTTTTGGTTTTGCCGTCCGGCGGTGTTGCGGTGGAGAAGGCCGAGCTTCCAGACCTGCCGGCTACGAAGGCGCTGGTTCTGGGCGATACGAAAAGGACACTGATAATCCAGCCATACCGGCATTGGCTCGAAAAAAGTTTCAGAACCGGTACGATTGTTATGGATAAGAAAGTTATGCGCATAACGGTAGAAAAGTAAAATCAAAAATACCTATGGCATAAAGTAAAATGCAAAAATCAAAATGACATATCAAAATGTAAAAATAGTTATTGGTGATGCCGGTTATTGATTACCAGCTTTGTTCTTTTTGAATACCTGCTTTTGCAGGAATGACAATTTGAAAATCTCTGTGACCTCTGTGGCAAGAAAATAAAAAAGGTAAAAGTAAAAAGGTAAAAGTAAATATGAGAAATAAATTGCACATCAAACGCACATTAACCGTTACAGTCCTGGTTTGTCTGGTTTTGAGTTCGGCTTGTCCGGCTGTCAGCAGTAAGATTACGCGCCACAGCAGCAGTGCGGATTTGTTGAAAGGCCAAACTGAAAATATCGTGGTCGGCTCGCAAGGCACTATCCGGCTCGGAAGGGCGGCAGAGACGCTGGTTGAGGAGTTTGGCGGGAAAGCCGAAGATGTTTGGTCGATAAACAGTGTCGTTGTAAGCGGTGAGGCGGTTTACCTCGGCACAAGCCCTAACGGCGGTATTTATAAATACAGTCTCGGTAAACTTACGAAGATTTATCCCGCACCAACCAGCCCGCGCCAGGTTACAAATGAGCCGAATGAGCCGAATGACCCGAATGCTGTCGAGGCGGAGCAGTATCTGGCCAATGAGCATATTTTCGCAATGGCAATCGATGTAACTGGCAGACTTCTGGCCGGCGTAAGCGGAAAGATGTGCAGACTGATGCGGCTTGAAGCGGGCGAAATGAAGACTATTTTTGAGCCGAACGATGTCAAAGGCAGCACGCCCGGAGGGGAGACCAAGTATATCTTCGCCATAGCTATTGATGATAGCGGTAATATTTATCTGGGAACAGGGCCGGAAGGAAAGGTGTACAAACTCGATTCTTTCGGACAAAAAGCCCAGCTTGTTTATGACAGTCGTGATAAGAACATACTGTCGCTGGCAGTCGGGCCGGACGGCTTTGTCTATGCGGGCGGCGACGGTCGAGGATTGGTATATAAGATAAACACGCGCACTAAAACGGCAACGGTTTTATACGACAGCGACCAGCAGGAGATTACAGCGCTGTTATTTACCGGGCAGGGCGATTTGTATGCAGCGGCAACGTCGGCTAAAATTGTCCAGGCCCGAACGGAATTTGCTTCGAAAATGCCTTTGGCCGGACGGCCCGAGACCCAGAAGGGAAAGCAGGAAAACGCTTCCGAAGCCGAGGGCGGACTGAGACTCAAAATCGCAAATACAAAAAAAGGAGCCGACGATGAACCGGTCAAGAGGCAGATGCCAATCATCAAAGCAGCCAAGCCGGCCAAAGCCAGTTACATATACAAAATAACCGAAGCCGGTTACGTGAACGATGTGTTCAGCGAAGCGGCGGTCTTCTTTTGCATGGCGAAACAAGATAGAGGATTGCTTGTCGGGACAGGAAACAACGCACAGCTTTTTACCGTTGACCCGGCCGCCGAACAGGAAGCAGTTGTTTATGAAGACCAGCAGGCCTCGCAGATAACAGCAATTGCTGCAGCGGGAAAAGATGTGTATCTTGGGACGGCAAATCCGGCTAAGTTAATAAAGCTGGGCTCGGCGTTTGCCGCTGAGGGTACTTATACCTCGCAGCTTATCGATGCAGGGCAGCCGGCGAAGTGGGGCAAGCTGCAAATCGAGGCGGATATTCCGCAGGACGCTAAGGTTTTAGTGGCTTGCCGCAGTGGAAACGTTAAAGACATAAACGACCCGACTTTTTCGGACTGGACAGAACCGGTAGAAGTAACCGGGCCGATACAACTGCGCTGCCCGCTCGGCAGATTCTGTCAATATAAACTTGTGCTGCAGAGCAAAGACGGCAGCCAAAGTCCGCTTGTAAGAGAGGTTGCTGTCGCTCATATTGTCCCCAATCTGGCGCCGAAAGTCGAATCCGTCAGTGTCAGCCGAATCAAGGCGGCTGGCAAAACGGGGGTGTTCAAAATCAGCTATAAGGCCAAAGACGACAACGGCGATAAGCTGATTTATAAAATAGATTTTAAGAAAACAGGATGGGTGGGGAACTGGATTGAGATTGAAGACGAAGTTGAGGCGGACAACTTCGAATGGGACGGCAAAACCGTAGAAGACGGCAGATACGAAATCAGAGTGACAGCGAGCGATGAAAGAAGCAATACCGCTGAAACGAAACTGACCGGAAGCAGGATAAGTGAGCCGGTGGTTGTCGATAACACCGGACCGGTTATTAAAGATTGTTTCGTCGAGAATCTTCAGAATAAGCCCGTTAAAATTACATTCAGAGCGGTTGATGAATTGAGTGCTGTCGGCAAGGTGCATTATACCGTTAACAGCAATGATAAGTGGATAGGTGTTGTGCCGAACGATTTGGTGTATGATACGACGAGTGAAGACTTTACCATTGTGGTGGAGGATTTAAAAAGTGGGGACAACATAATTGCAGTTAGAGCCAGTGATGACGTTGGCAACACAACGTATAAAACTTTTGAATTGAGAAGTCAGAATTGAGAATTACGCGAGATACGAAATACGGTATATAGAATTTGAAAAAATCGCTGAGACTGTCGAGTTACTTTGCATAGCGGCCTGCTATGAACTGGGCGGTGATGTCTTGGCTGCTCTTGAAGAAGCGGCGAAGAAAGAATCAAGTCCGGCGGCGGCGGGGATATTAAATCAACTTATCGAAAATGCCCGCATAGCAGCGGCTGAAAAAATACCGCTGTGCCAGGATACCGGCCTTGCGGTGGTCTTTATCGAACAGGGAGCAGACGCAGCCGTTAAGCGGCCTGCCGGACAGCCGCAGGCGACACTGCTCGATGCCGTCAATGCCGGCGTTAAGGCCGGCTACGAAAAGGGGTATTTGCGAAAAAGCGTTGTCGCTGACCCCCTGAATAAACGTAAGAATACCGACTCAAATATGCCTGCTATAATTCATCAACAAATCGTGCCGGGCGACAGACTGAAACTGGCCGTTATGACTAAGGGCGCCGGCTGTGAGAACAAGAGCCGGTTCAAGATGTTTAAACCCACTGCGGAAAAAGCGGAAATAATCGATTGGGTTGTTGATGTTGTCAGGCGGGCCGGAGCCGATGCCTGTCCGCCGCTTATTATTGGAGTAGGGATTGGGGGTAATTTTGAGCTTAGCTGCCTGTTGAGTAAGAAGGCCCTGCTGCGAAAGCTGGGCGACAGAAACAGCGACCAGTTTTACGCAAAACTCGAAGAGGAGTTACTTTCGGCGGTCAACAGACTCGGCCTGGGGCCGCAAGGGCTTGGCGGTGATACCACTGCTTTGGATTGTCTGGTCGAGACAGCGTCCTGCCATATTGCATCGCTGCCGGTGGCGGTAAATATCGAATGCCACAGCCATCGACACAGACAAGCGGTTATTTAGTTGTTCGGGCTGAAACAATTGCAGGTTAATTTCCTGACCTTAGTATCTTACAAATAAAATTGAGCGCAAAATGGTAACAAAATATTAAAATACTAAATCCTAATATCTAAATGCTAAACAATATCAAAATCCGAAATTCAAATGTTCAAAACCGGCTTGTTTAAGAGTTGGAACATTTGGTCATTTGGATTTGTTTAGGATTTAGAATTTAGTGCTTAGGATTTTCCGGTTTATCCGGGTTAGGTATTAGTGGCATAGGTTTGCCAGGGCGATGTAATCCTGCGGTGAGATTTGCTCAGGGCGGTGTTTCGGGTTGATGGAACAGCGCTCAAAAATCTCAGGCCAGTTGCTGATTTTTATAAGCTCGCCGGCAGCCAATTTACTGCAGGACTTTAGCATCTTGCGGCGGTGCTGCATAAAAAGCCCCACAACCTCGCTGAAAAGCTTCATATTCTTAATCCGGCTTACCTTTTCACTGCGGCGAACAAAACTTACCATTGCTGAATCGACCTGCGGCTGCGGCCAAAAGACGGTCGGCCTTAAAATCCTTTCCGTTTTTACATCGCCGGCGGCGCTCATAAAAATGCTCAAGGAGCCGTAAGCGCCGCTGCCGGGCGCCGCTGTCATTCGCTCGGCCACTTCCTTCTGGATAGTAACATACATGCCATCTGCTGTAACGTCAGGGCCTGTAATCAAATTCAGCATTACAGGACAGGCGACATTGTAAGGCAGGTTTGCAACCAGTAAAACACGGCCCGGCTGTTTCCGGCGGGCTGATTGCAATGCGCCTGTAACGATTGGGCTGATAGTGTTTTTGTTCTCTAAGATATCGGTGCTGATGACCTCTACATTTTTTTTCTCTGCAAGTTGTCTTTGGGCGATTTGGGCTAAGGTATGGTCAAACTCAACGGCTAAACAGAAGCCCGCTTTCTCAGCTATCGCTTCGGTTAGAGAGCCGGTGCCGCAGCCCACCTCAAGCACGATGTCAGCGGTGCTGATGTTCGCAGATTCTATCAGCAGCTGCATAAGATTCAAATCAATGAGGAAATTCTGGCCGAGACGTTTGTTCGGGCGAACGCCTGCCGAGGTGAGCAACCGCTGAATTTGCCGCTTCGTCTGCATATGATAAATGATAAATGATTAATGATAAATGATTAATGATTAATGATTAATGATAAATGATTAATGATAAATGATTATTTTAATCCTCAATCGTACTCGTTCGCAGATTCTATCAGCAGCTGCATAAGATTCAAATCAATGAGGAAATTCTGGCCGAGACGTTTGTTTGGCCTGAGGCCTGCCGAGGTGAGCAACCGCTGAATTTGCCGCTTCGTCTGCATATGATAAATGATTAATGATAAATGATTATTTTAATCCTCAATCGTACTCACCACGAAGGACACGAAGTTCACGAAGTTTTTTTTGGCTTCTGACTTCTGGCTTCTGTTTTTATTTTTTAATTCTAAATTCTCAATTCTACATTCTTTTTCGTTGCGGCCATCTGGATTGCTGTGGTTATGGCTGATTTCATACCGGCTGGGTTGGCAAGGTTTTTGCCCGCGATATCGAAAGCTGTGCCGTGAGCAGGCGATGTTCTGATAATCGGTATGCCGATAGTAATGTTAACGGCTCTTTCGAAGGCGAGCAGTTTTACGGGGATCATACCCTGGTCGTGATACATTGCAACCACAGCGTCGAATTCGCCGTGAACAGCGCGCAGAAAGAGCGTGTCGGCGGCGAATGGGCCGAGACAGTTTATTCCCACTTCCTGCGCTAATAAAATCGCCGGCGAAATTATCCGCTGTTCTTCATCGCCGAATTGGCCGGCCTCGCCGGCGTGAGGATTCAGGGCGGCAACGCCGATTTTGGGATTGTCGATATGAAAGTATTCCTTCAAAGCGGTGTTTAATAAGTCTATCGGCTCGAAAACGCAGCCGATTTTGAACTTGTGCCGAACTTCAAACAACGCTTCGTGAATTGTTGCCAGAGCCAGTTTTAACGGGCCGGCAATGAACATCATCGCTTTTCGCCTGGATTTGCAGCGGTCGGCTAACATTTCGGTATGGCCCGGCCATTTTGCCCCGGCCAGCTTCCAGCTGGCTTTATTGATTGGCGCGGTTACTACCGCATCTATAATGCCGGCCCGGGCGGCGTCGATGGCATCGAGGCAAAACCGTATTGATGCCTCGCCGGCGCCCTTGCTGGGGCTTTTGAGCCAGGGAGGGGCCGAATACTCGTCGTAATCGGCTACTACAACTTTATGCGGGTAATCTCTACTGAGTTTTTCGTGCTGATACCGGTCCCAAAATGGTTCAATCTCAGCTCTGTCAGCGGCGTAACAGAGATGTTCGTTCATACCGAAAATAATAAACTTTGCGGCTTTGCGTATATCCGCCTCAGCTAATGCCTTTACAACGACCTCCGGGCCGATGCCAGTCGGATCGCCCATCGTTATGCCTATAACCGGCTGGTTGGTTATCGAATTGTTGCCGTTGATTTTGTTCATAGTAATTGCAGTTTATACAAAAACAGTTGGGCGATTGAATTAAAAGCCCAGTTGCTTTAGTTTTTCCGCTGTTAGCGGTTGCTTTTGCGGCAAAATCTTTTCGAGCTGTCTTTTTACCGTCTTTACGATTATATCAGTTTCAATGTTAACACAATCGCCGATTTTTGCGCTATCTAATGTGGTTTTCTGCAATGTTACAGGTATTACGGCAACGCTGAAACTGTCCCTGTCCAACTCGGCTATCGTCAGGGAAATTCCGTCAACAGCAACCGAGCCACGGACCACCATTTGGTCGAGCAGTGCCGGCTCGGCGGTGAATTTTATATCGGCAAATCGGCCTGACTGCTCAATCGACTTAATCGTTGCTGTGCCGTCGATATGGCCGGCGACAAAATGGCCGCCAAACCGCCCGGCGGCTTGCATAGCTCGTTCGATGTTGACCACCGAAGACGGCTTTAATTTGCCTAATGTTGATTTTTTAAGCGTCTCGCTACTTACATCAAAGCAGGCAAAATTGCCCTCAAGTCCGGCTACGGTCAGGCAGAGGCCGTTTATAGCTATACTATCGCCGATTTTGATTTCGTCAGCCAGTCCGCCTAAATCTACAGCCAGACGCATCGCGGCCCCACTTCGGCGAGCCGATTTTACCGTGGCAACTGTTTCTATAAGCCCTGTAAACATTTTAAATTGACTATTGACTATTGATTATTGTTTATTTACCATTGAATTATCAGGTATCAATTATCGATTATCAATAACCAATAATCAATCTAAAAATGAGCACGTTTTGGCTGAAAGTGGCAGTGTTTGCAGCTGTAGTTGTAGGCCTGATTGTTGTGGTGAGTAAATTTACCGGCCTAAAGGAGGCCGGCAAACCTGAGCCGAAGACCGTTTATGATGTGTGGGAGCAGGATGAAGAAAGATTACGAGCTGAGCCGCAGGTACGGCAGAGCACAAAGAGAAGACGGACACCAAAGACAATTGAACCGAACAACACACAGTTCAAAGAACTTTCTCTGGAAGATAAAGTGCGGGCTGAGCAACTCTTCGAGATGGCCTTGTTCGAAAGAAAGAAAGGCCGACTGCCTGGTATGGGCTTCAAACAAATGGTCGATTACTGCCGTCAGATAATCCAGATGTATCCGGATAGCGTCTATGCTTTCAAAGCCAGAAGAATGCTGGCCGATATCCCGCTGCGATACCGAAAACAATACAATATTACCGAAGAAGAATTGAAAGTTAAAAGATAGCCGCAAAGAAAATTAGCGTACAGCGGGTAGCGTATGGCGTATAGAAAAAAAACAAAACTCAGACACAGATGAACACAGATTAAAAAAAAGAAAAAAACAGTGTAAATTTATGCCTTGGGTATCAGTGTAAATTTATGCCACCTGTGCCTTAGGTATAGGTATCTGTGTCGAAAAAAAACAAAAGACAAAAAACAAAAACTTAGCCACGAAGAAAGTTAGCGTACAGCGGGCAGCGTTTACCTGTGGCAGTCCGTGAGGACTCCATAGGAGAGCTAGCGTATAGGAAAAAAACAAATGGTAAAAGACGAGTCACGAGCGACGAGTTTAGTGGCAAAAAAAGAAAAAGAGGCAATAAATGTCAACTGCTGCATCGACTGCTAATATACCTGTAATTTCGATAACCGCTGACTGTCTGCCGGAGGCGTGGGAAAAAGCTGTGCTGGCGGTTTGGGATAATGGGCTGGAAATTAAAACACAGTACGATAAGCCGGAAGATAAGCCGAGCAAGGACGCAACGGTTGTAATTACCGTTGCAAACCCTTTCGCTGAGCCGAGAATTCATAAGAATTTCCCCGGCGGGCCGGCTGAACTCGAAGCGTACCGGCAGGAAGTAGTCAACGGTATTCACGACCACTGGATTGATGCCGCTGCGGGCAAATGGACCTATACATATCACGAACGCCTGTTCGCATACTGCCCGGTAGAAAATATACGCAGCGCTGATTCGCCAAAGCCGTTTAAGAAAGTTGACCAGATTCAGTATATTATCGATTCACTCGCACAAACAGCGCATACCAGAAGAGCACAGGCGATTACCTGGATGCCCACCGCTGACCCGCAAACAGACGACCCGCCCTGCCTGCAGAGAATATGGTGCCGGCTGATTGCCGACGAAACAGGCAAACTGACGCTTAATATGAATACGCACTGGCGAAGCAGAGACCTGTATAAAGCATGGTTTATGAATGTCTATGCACTGACAGACCTGCAAAAAATTATCGCTGAGGCAATCAGTAAAAAATTAAATAAGCCGGTCGCAGTCGGAAGATACGTGGATATAAGCGATTCACTGCATATCTACGGCAGTTACTTCGACGAGGCCGTTCCTGAAATTGAAAAGATGCGGCAAAGCCCGTTCGACCAGAGAGCGTGGGAAAGTACACATCCGGCTTTTGAAATGATGACGAAAGAGGCCAGAGAAAAGCTGGAGCAGGACCCGGACTGGTATGCAAAAGGCAATTGAGAATGTAGAAAACAGAATACAGGAAAAAACAAGTAATCATTTATCAATAATCCTTAATCATTTGAAACGGCAGCGAAATATGACTTTAATCGTTAATGGTGAAAAAATCGAAGATGCCGCAATACAGCGGGAAGCTGAACGACTGAGGCCGCACTATGAACAGGTATTCAGCGACCATGACCCTAAAGAGCGGGAGGTGCAGCTGCTTGACTGGTCAAAAGAAAATGTGATTGAAAAGACGCTAATCGAACAGGCGGCAAAAAAAGACAGCAGAAAAATACCCGACGCTGAAATCGAAACTGCTTTGGCGGAAATGAAAAAACAGTATGCAGGAAATGAGCGGTTTGCCGAAGAGCTTGAAGCTGAAGATGAAGAAAAAATAAAAGAGAGCATTGAGCTGCAAATGAAAATTGAGCGGATGCTGCAGAATGCCTGTAAAGATATTCCTGAGCCGTCGCAAGAAAACGTCTTAAAATTCTATGATGAGAACAAAGAACAATTCAAATCCGCTGAGCAGGTAAGAGTGGGCCATATAGTAAAACATATAAACTGGCAGGTGGACGAAACGGCTGCGCATGACATCATAAAAAAAGCACAGGATGAATTAAATAACGGTGCGGTTTTTGAAACGCTGGTAACAAAATACTCCGACTGCCCTGATAACGGCGGAGACCTGGGCTATATTACAAAGGGACAAATGGTCGAAGAGTTCGAGGATGTGGTTTTCAATCTGGGGCTCGGAGAAGTAAGCGGTGTTTTTCGCACACGCTTCGGATTTCATATAGCTAAACTCTACGACAGAAAGCAGGCGTGTGTGCATAGTCTTGAAGAAGTAAAAGACCATATTGTCAGCGAACTGAAAAAGCAGATGCGGAGTAAGGCGGCCGATGAGTTTGTGGACCGGTTGAAAAGTAAAGCTAAAATCGAAGAAGTATAAAGTTCCGCCTTCTGTTTTCTGATTTTTATATTTCACTCCCGATTTAAAATCGATAATCCGCTTGTCCCTTGGCGAATCGTATATTAGACTTTATATAATTGGCGGAGACAAAAGGATTTCGAAGAAAACTTTGTGGGGGGCATATAAGTTTCTTTCTGGGTTGGCTCCTGCGCTTCGGGCGCAGGGGCTTTTTTTACAAAAAAAACGCCGGTTAAAAAAAACTCACAGTTTTTTTAACTTTTTCTCCTTAATGCTTATCCAGCCACGAATTGGGAGCGGCTGAAGTAAAACTTAACAGCTTCTCACCAGGGCCGGAGACGGAATTTTGCAAGTTTTTTTTTGACATACTATATCTTGGACTTAAAATGAGCGATAGTGGCGAGATATGGTATTAAATGGTATTATTAGAAAAGCGTAAAACTTAAAATTAAAAACTCATACAGCAAGCAGTGACCTGAAACGGGTTTGAGTTTTACGCTATACTTTTCATTTTTAAGATTTGAGCCTTAAATTTGCGATGAGATGTCCTTTTTGCAAGGAGGATCGGGATAAAGTTGTTGATTCGCGTTCGAGCGAGGCGGGCAGAGTAATCAGACGCCGGCGCCAATGCCTGGTGTGCGAAAGACGTTTTACCACGTATGAAAAGATAGGTGAGCACTTTAAGCTCTGCGTGGTGAAAAAAGACAATTCACGGGTCCCCTACGACAGGGACAAAATCATCGGCGGTTTGCAAAAGGCCTGTTACAAGAGAGAGGTCCCGGTAGAGCAGATTCAACAAATAGCTGATAAGGCCGAAGAGGATATATTCCGCAACTTCGATAAGGAGGTTCCATCAACTTTTATCGGTGAAAGTGTAATGAAGCATCTTCGCGGCGTTGATAAGGTTGCATATATTCGCTTTGCAAGCGTCTATCGCGACTTTAAAGATGCGGATGAGTTGATTGAGGAAGTCAGTCAGGTTATCGCCGAAGCTGAGCATAGTGGGCAGCCGAAACTCTTCGATGGCTGAGGTGAGAAGTGTAAAATGTAAAATGCAAAGCTCAAAACACAAAGCCGAGACTTGAAATTTAAAATTCTGTCCGTCCTTTTTGGCGAAATACTTTTTCGTTGTTAGCTTTGAGTTTTTAGTTTGTCGTGCAGGGAGGCAAAAGGGTGGGAATGAAATGGCAGCTTAAAGTCGTAAAGGCAAACGGCGGCATCGAGGAGTATTTGCATACCAAAGTCATAGGAACTATCGGTAAGGCGCTGGCGCAGACTGGACAGGCCGAGATTTCAATTGCCGAACAACTGGCTGAAGCGGTGACGTATTTTCTTTATCACAAAAAAGAGCCCCGCAGCGCAACCAGCAGTGAAATTTTCTCCGCAATTAAAGCGGTTTTGGCGGCTACCAGCTATGAAGATGCAGCGGTTGTGCTGAGTGAACATCATTTCGAGCGTAAGCTCAAGCGCAGCAGAGTTGAGGTTGTTTCAGTTAATATTTGCGAGCTGGCGGACGCTGAATTGTTGTGCAGAACTGAAGAACCGGACGGCAGAAGTAGATGGGACAAGTCAATAATAACCGACGGCCTCGTAGCCAGGTACGGCATCTGTCGGCAGACGGCACGGACGATTGCAGCAATGGTCGAAGAAAAAATATTCAGTACGGGTATTAGTTTGGTTCCGGCCAGTTTAATAAAGCAGCTTGTTCTTGGCGATACGGCCGCTGTACTGCGGGCACAACGACAACTGCAAACCGTCTAAGACGTTTGTTCGATACCGCTTAGCAAAGTTTTCGCTCGCTCGAAGATACTTTCAAACGGCTCTTCCGGCTCGATATCCAGCCAGTGAACGTCCCGGAAAGTCCTGAACCAGGTACGCTGGCTCTTGGCAAAACGGCGGGTGTTCTTCTTTATCTGTTCAGTCGCATCTTCCAGATTCGTCTTGCCATTCAAATAATCAATTATCTCAGCGTAGCCAATCGCAGCACGCGACTGCTGACTTAAAGGACTCTCTTCAGCTAACAGCCCTTTGACCTCGTCAACCAGCCCTGCAGTAATCATTTTTTTTGCCCGCTGATTTATCCGGCTGTTAGCGTCAGATTTTTCCCGCCGTAAACCGATTACCGTCCATTTGTGCGGCGAATTGTCTATGGCCCATTGCCGCTGGAAATTCGAGATGGGTTCGCCCGTGAGTTTATAGACCTCTAATGCCCTGATTATACGTTTGGAATCGTTGGGGTGGATGCGCTCGGCTGCGGCTGGGTCGATTTGGGACAGCTCGGCGTAAAGCCGGCTCAGCCCCTCAGCTTCCGCCAGCGCCCGTAATTCAGAACGTATTTGCTCGTCGGTTCCAGGGCCTTCAAAAAGGCCGTGCAGCAGAGCCT
>CAJVYK010000009.1 GCA_913009865.1 uncultured bacterium | reverse complement strand
CACCACTGGCCTAAACTCTTTCCCTAGAGGCTGCTCTGCTGATATTGATTTCTTTCCGGCGTATCTTATCGATAATGAACGAAACCCGCTCGAGTTGCGGGATACCTATCAGTATCAACCTGCCGCCCGGCCTGAGCAGCTCAACGGCCTCATCAAGCGTATCCTGCTGGCCGGCACATTCGTAAACTACATCCAGCCCTAATGGCTGCTGCTCAAGGA
This sequence comes from uncultured bacterium, assembly GCA_913009865.1. GTDB lineage: Bacteria > Planctomycetota > Phycisphaerae > Sedimentisphaerales > Anaerobacaceae > CAJVYK01. Next base: position 24,580 of record CAJVYK010000009.1, on the reverse strand, counting down.
TTGCCTTTACAATGTTCTGATTATCAGGATTGCCGACCCAAATATCGCCGGCCTTTTTCGCCACTTCCATACGCCGCTCTATTTTGTCGGTCATATAAATCGCTTCCGCCCCCTCTGCCCGGGCCGTAACCATACAGCTAAGCCCGATAGGCCCACAGCCCAAAATCGCAATCTTTGCATTGGTCGGCATCTGTGCCTGCCGAACCGAATACAGGCCTATGGCCAGCGGCTCACACAAAACCGCCTGAGCGATGCTGATAGCACCATTGGTCGGAAAGCAATTTTCCTCCGGCATAACAATGTACTCACACAAACACCCGTCACCTTGACCCGGCGTACCAAGAAATTGTAACTTCCGACACGTATTCTCCCTGCCCATTCTGCACTGCTCGCACCGATGGCAGGATACCGCTGGGTCAACTACTACTGTATCGCCGACTTTGAGTTTTGTAACTGTTCTTCCGACAGCTTCAACCCTGGCGGCACATTCATGACCGACTAAATACGGATACTGCACCACCTGCGAACCGATTCTGCCGGTCTGGTAATAGTGCACATCAGAGCCGCAGATGCCGACCATTTCAATTTTCAGCAGTACGTCATTATCTTTTTTTATACCCGGCTCCGGAATATCTGCCAGATGCATCTGCCGGATACCGGTCAATAGAACCGCCTTCATAAATCAAATAATTCCTTACCCTTTTGCCGTCTTAGACGTTAAATCTGAAATTGATAATGTCGCCGTCCTGAACGATGTAATCCTTGCCCTCAAGCCGAGTCCTGCCGGCGGCCTTGACAGCTTTCTCGCTGCCAAGCTCTTTGAGATCGTCAAAGGCAATAGTCTCAGCTCTGATAAAGCCCCGCTTAATATCACTATGCACCTTGCCGGCTGCATCAACCGCAACGGTGCCGCGCTTTATCGGCCAGGCGCGTACCTCGTCGGAACCGACCGTCAGGAAACTTGCCAATCCCAAAGCAGAATAGCAACTGTTGACGAACCTGCTTGTTGCCGATTCGGTAAGGCCCAAATCAGTCATAAACTCACGCCGGCTGCCGACGTCTAATTGTGCCAGCTCATATTCCAGCTTGGCACAAATTGTAATGACCGGCACAGTGCTGCCAACACGGTCAGTAAAATCGAACTTTTTGCCTAACTGGTCCTCGCCAATGTTTACCGCAACTACAACCGGCTTTAACGTCAGAAAACCAAGAGACTTGACCATCTCGTGCTGCGATTCGGTCTGGATAACTGAGCTTATCGGCTTTTCAGACTCAATCGCCTCCTGTAATGTTTTTTGCAGTGCCAGTTCTGCCTTATCGTGAGCCTGGGTCTTGGTGGGTCTGTCGATATGTTTTTCGAGCCTTTTGATGCGTGTGGTAACAAGCTCTAAGTCGGCAAGTAATAATTCGGTCTGCAACTCCGCTAAATCTCTGGCTGGGTTTATACTGTTTCGGTAGGGCGGTACCGCTGAATTTTCAAATGCCCGCACTATCAGAACAAGCAAATCAACAGTCCTTATCTGGTTAATCAGCCGTCTGCTCCCAGCCCGGCCATGCTCGTCAGTAAAGTTAAAGCCGGGCAGGTCAAGGCAATCTATAGTCGCATAAGTTGTTTTCTTGGGCTTGTAATATTCGCTCAGCCAATCAATTCTGACATCAGGAACCGGCATAATAGCTTCTTCAATCGAGGTCGAGCCAATCGGCGGAATCGCTTTGCCGCTTAAACCGGCCAGAATAGTGCTCTTGCCGGATTGCAGCAGACCCACTAACGCAACTTTCATCCTGTTCCTTCCTTTAGCGACAAAATTACAAAATATAAACGCTGTTGCCGAGGACATCGTAGGCCACAACAGCAGGGAAATCAACTACCTGCAGTTTCCTTATGGCTTCGGTGCCCAAATCTTCGCAGGCAATTACTTCCGCTGAGACGATACACTTACTGAGCAGCGCACCTGCTCCGCCAATGGCAGATAAATGAACCGCTCCGTATTTCTTAAGGGCTTCTCTGACTTCATTACCCCGGTATCCTTTTCCAATCATTGCCTTAAGACCGTTGGCAATCAGCTTCGGGCTGAAAGCGTCCATTCTCGATGAGGTAGTTGGGCCGGCTGCGCCTATCGGCCTGCCCGGCCGGGCAGGAGTAGGGCCGAGGAAATAAATAATCGCCCCTTCAAGCTCAAACGGTAACTTTTCACCCTCATCAAGCAGTTTGCACAATCTTTTATGAGCCATATCGCGGGCGGTGTAGATTACGCCGGTTAGAGAGACCTCGTCACCGGCCTTTAACGAACGCACATCCGCTTCAGTCAGAGGGGGTGATAATTTTTTCGTCTCGTTCATATCATTGAGTTTACAATAAACAAGCGATTTTTGCGAATTGAAAAGCTCAGAATTTTCCTTAAAATAAAGTAAGAGCCGATGTTATTTGCTGGTGTCCGAGTTCCTGGATTTTGACCGCTCATTTCTTTTAGATTTGATGGTGCTGTCGGAGGATTTGTGATATAATAATATTTGACATGTCAAAGTATCCGATATATCTTGAGCTTAGCGGCCGACGCGTGGTTGTGATAGGGGCCGGAGCTGTAGCGCTGCGAAAAGCCCAAACTCTGCTGGCTGCGGGGGCCCGGCTGATAGTAGTAGCTCAGCATATTGACGATATGCTTACCACTCTTTGTCAGAACGCTGATGCGGAGTTAATAAAGTCCAGGTACTCCAAAGACTATCTGGCGGGAGCGGTACTTGTCATAGCCGCAACCAATAACCATCAACTTAACAAACAGATTTACAAAGATTGTCAGGAATTAGAAATTTTATGTAATGTAGTCGATAAGCCCCAGCTTTGCGACTTTTTCGTGCCGGCGGTTGTCAAACGCGGCGATTTGCAAATCGCTGTCGGAACCGAAGGAAACTGCCCGGCCTACGCAGGGCATCTGCGAAAAAAAATAGAGCAGAGCTTCACCGATAAACACGGTGAATTTTTGGCTGAACTGGAAACGCTTCGAAAACGCATTATTAAAGATGTGCCGGACCTGGCTAATCGTAAGGCCTTGTTAGGCCAATTAGTTGATGATGAGTCGTTTGAGTATTTTATTCAGAACGGGCCAACTCAATGGCGAGAGTATGCCGATGGGATTCTGCGTCGCCGTGCCGGCGACGGCTAAACAACCCCGCAATAAATTGCGGGGCTAAATATTTTGCACGGGAATAACAGAAAGCGGCGTTCAGGCCTCTATCTTATCAATTGTCACCTGCAAATACTTCTGGCGGTGGCCGATGCGCCTCTTGCTGTTCTTGCGCCTGCGAAAGTGCATCGGATAGAGCTTCTTGCCTTTAACTATCGCCTCTTCAGCGGTGGTCTTAAACGAAGCCGTAACCTTTGCGCCTTTCAGGAACGGAGTGCCAATTTTGACGTTTTCGCCATCGCTTACAAACAAAACTTTATCCAGTTCGATAGTCTCAGCGTTGCCCGAGACGTCAAGCAGTTCAATGTCTAAACAATCGCCCTGGGCGACTTTGTATTGTTTTCCACCTTGTTCAATTACTGCATACATTCTAAAAACTCCCGGCCTTTATATTCAAAAATCAGAGTAAAAACGGTATTCTAAGCGTTCAGCTTTTTTTGTAAAGTAAATTATCAGATATTTTTGTATCCTATCGCTTAATATGAAGTAAAATTCTGGCCGCCAATGTTTTGGGAGTGATATTATGCAGATAGCTATGGTAGGCGACAAAATCGTGCCGGCAAAAGAACTTGAGCCGGTCTATTTCGACCGTGGAACCTATTTCGGAGACGGGGTTTATGAAGTTGTGCGAAGCTACAACGGCAAAATATTCGCACTCGAAGAACACCTCGAAAGATTCGCCAACGGCCTGGCGGCAATCGAAATAACAGGGGTGGATATCGAGAAGATTCGCTGCCGAGTCCGGAAGGCCTTTAACGCTGCGGATATTTCCAACGCTAAGATATATTTTCACGTTACCAGAGGCTCAGCGCCGAGAGAGCATAACTGGGATGAGACCTTAAAACCCAATTTCTTTCTGACCGTTACAGAGTTGACAGAAGACGAAAAGTCAAAAAACGAAGGCATTGCAGTGTCAACCCATCCCGATTGGCGGTGGAAAAGATGCGATATAAAGTCACTGAATCTGCTGGCAAATGTTCTTGCCCGCAGAGACGCAGCCAAAAAGGGCTGTGCCGAGGCGATACTTCTCGACCAGGCAGGTCTGATAACCGAAGGGGCAGGTTCGGCATTTTTTGCAATCTTCGGGCAAAGACTGCAAACCGCCGGCCTTGCGGCTAATATCCTGCCTTCCATTACCCGTAAATTTGTGATTGAAGCAGGTGAAAATATCGGGTTGGAGCTAATCGAAAAATCACTAACCGCGCAGCAGGCAGGATGCGCAGATGAACTTTTTATCGCTGTAACCACTAAAGATATTGTTCCTGTGGTGAAATTCGATGGCAAGCTCATCGGCAATGGTAAGCCCGGCAAATATACGAAATTGCTCGCCGATGAATTCCGCTCGTTTACAGTATGAAATTTTTCTGTTGGTTCCGCCCATCTAACAAGCAATTTTTCCTATGCTTTTTCGCAGGAGTTTCTGTCCATAAATCGTAAAAGCCGATATAATAATAGTGTCTTAGGGAAACCGTAGGTCTTTATCAAAGGGGTTACTATGGCTGAGCCGTCTCCTAAACTTGTACGTATAGACCCGCTCCGGCTGCATATAGAATGCCGTGCCCCAATGGTTACCGATGCCACAATCTTTGCCTCCGAGGCCATCAAACTCGAACCGGATGCGGTCGGACAGCTTTGCGATGCCGCCTGTCTGCGGCCGGCAAAGAAAGTGCTGGCTACCGCTGATATCCACGTCGGATTCGGGATACCCATTGGAGCCGTTTTAGGACTGGATAATGCCATAATGCCGGCGGCGGTCGGCTATGACATAAATTGCGGAATGCGGCTGTTACGCACACCATTTTCCAGAGGCGATATCGACATCGACAAAATCGCTGCATCTATCGCACGCGATATCCCGCTCGGAGAGGGCAGGAGCAATCTGGTACTGGATAAAGCCGGCATCGAAGCGGTCATCAATAAAGGCGCCGCTGCCATACCTGCACTGGCACAAAGAATCAACCACCGGGCATGGGAGGCATTCGAGCCGGATGAGTTCGCTGATGACCTCAAAAGAATCGAAGAAAACGGCTTTCTGCCCGCCGATATGGCTGCGGTACCGCGTGCGGCAATACAAAAAGGATCTGCGCAGCTCGGTACACTCGGCGGAGGAAACCACTTTATCGAAATCCAGTACGTCCGGGAAATCTTCGACCAGACGTTAGCAAAAACCTTCGGCCTTTTCAAAAACCAAATCGTTGTGATGATTCACTCCGGCTCGCGGCGATTCGGCTATGAAATCGCCGACCAATATATGAATATCGCCGCACAAAGGCCTGAAATGGCAGAGCGAAAAAAAATGCTCAGCTTTCTGCCCGCCGATACCAACGCCGGTAAAAACTATATCGCTGCAATGGCCGCTGCGGCCAATTTCGCTTTCACCAATCGCCACGTTATGGCGCTGCTTGTAAGACGCTGCTTTAATAGAATGTTCGGACCAACCCCGCTGCAACTCGTATATGATATCGCTCACAATATGGCAAAGCTTGAAACACACGAAGGCAGACGGCTCTGGGTGCACCGTAAAGGCGCAACACGCGCCTTCGGAGGTGAGCGTATGGCCGGCACCACATTCGCAAAAACCGGCCAGCCAATAATAACACCCGGCTCAATGGGGACGGCGAGCTTTCTGCTTGTCGGGACAGGAAACTCAGATGAGTCTTTGTGCTCGGTCAACCACGGAGCAGGCAGAGTGATGAGCCGAACCGCCGCCCGAGGAAAAACCCGTAAAGGAAAAATTATCGCGCCGGGGCTGATTAGCGATGAACAGTTCAGACGCAGTATGGAAGGTATAAAACTTGTCACCAGCGATAAACGCAGAATAAAGGAAGAAGCGCCGGACGCCTACAAAGACATCGAAGAGGTCGTCCGAATTGTTACCGAATGCGGCTGGGCCAGGGTCGTGGCTAGAATGCTGCCTTTAGCGGTTTTGAAGGGCTAAAAATAATTGACAAGTTACAATTACAACTTATAATTTGTGGTTTTATGAAAATAACAGGAAGATAATAAAATGGCTAAACGCTTTGCTGCTTTCATAATTTTGCCAACTGTACTAATTTTTATCACCGGCTGTCCGCCGGTCAAGCCTGAACCTGTCAAATCCCCGAAGGTCGAGCCACCGAAAGTCGAAACTCCGAAAATCGAACCCCCAAAGGTCGAGCCACCGAAAGTGGAGACCGGCGCTGCCGTTTCTTTCCATGACAAATGTGCCGACATCTTAGCCAGCTTCGTCAGCGACAGGGGAATGGTTGACTATAAAACGCTCAAACGAAAAAGGCAGAAGCTGAAACAACTCCTGAAAGAATTCGCTAAACTCGACCCAAATGAATACAATTCCTGGCCCAGAGAAGACAAAATCGCCTTTTGGATTAACGCTTATAATATACAAATGCTCAAAATAATCGTCGATAATTACCCCATAAAGTCAACGCGAATCCGTCGCGTTTTCTGGCCTCCTACCAGTATCAGGCACATCCGGGGTATATGGAACAAGTACAAATTCCTCGTAATGGACGAGGAATTTACACTTGCGGAAATTGAACAGCGGTTCTTCCGTAAAGAGTTCGGCGAGCCGAGAGTGTTCTTTGCCATATCTCAGGCCAGCCGTTCCGGCCCGCCCCTGCGCAACGAGCCGTATTATGGACGTAAGCTCTACGAGCAATTGGACGAGCAGGCTAAAAAATTCCTGGCCAGCCCTATAGCATTCAGGATAGACAGGAAAAAGCAAATAGTGTATCTTTCCGCTATGCTTCAATCAACATGGTACGGAAAAGAGTTTGTCAGAAAATACGGCACAGACAAAAAATTCAAAGACCAGCAGCCGGCAACACGAGCTGTTTTGAATTTCATTACCAATTATATCTCCGAAAACGATATTTCTTTTCTTGAAGTGGAAAACTATTCGGTTAAGTATATGACATACGACTGGAGACTCAACGAACAATAATCAATCACTAAAAGGATAAATTATAAATGGCAAAAAAAAATATCTCTAACAATCCTAACTGTAATATCGACAAATACCTTTTCACCAGCGAGTCGGTGACAATGGGCCATCCTGACAAAGTGGCCGACCACATATCCGACGCAATTCTTGACGCAATGCTCGCTCAGGATACGAAAAGCAGAGTGGCATGCGAAACACTGGTGACAACGGGATTGGTTGTGGTTGCCGGAGAAATCACAACAAAAGCAGTCGTGGATATACCGACAATTGTGCGCAACACTATCAAGAAAATCGGCTATACCGACCCTGCGATGGGTTTCGATTTCGAGAACTGCGCCGTTATGGTTACGCTCGACAAGCAAAGCCCTGACATCTCGCAGGGCGTAACTGAAGGTAGTGGGCTGCATAAAGAACAAGGAGCCGGCGACCAGGGACTAATGTTCGGATTTGCCTGCAGGGAGACGGCCGGCCTTATGCCGATGCCGATTTACCTTGCGCACGCTATAACAAACCGGCTGGCAAAAATGCGCCAAAACCGCAAATTAGCATGGCTTCGGCCCGACGGAAAAAGCCAGGTAACCGTAGAGTACGAAAACAGTAAACCTAAACGAATCCACACAGTAATTGTCGCAGCACAGCATTGCCCGGATGTACGATACAACAAACTGAGAAAGGAAATCATAGCGCAGGTCATTCTGCCGGTACTACCGAAAAAACTGGTCGATAAAAATATTATATATCACATCAACCCGACCGGAAGATTTGTAACCGGAGGACCGAAAGGCGATTGCGGCCTTACGGGGCGAAAAATTATCGTTGATACTTACGGCGGAAGGGGATGTCACGGCGGAGGGGCGTTTAGCGGAAAAGACCCCTCAAAAGTCGATAGAAGCGCAAGCTATATGGCGCGATACATAGCCAAAAACATCGTCGCAGCCGGTCTTGCCGATGCCTGCGAAGTGCAATTATCCTACGCTATCGGAGTGGCTGAGCCGATTTCAGTGCTTATCGATACCGAAGGGACATCGAAAATCAGCGAGAAAAAGATAAGCCAGATTGTAAGAAAGCTCTTCCCGTTAACACCGAAGAAAATGATTGCGCACCTGAAACTGGCCCGGCCAATCTACGCCGAAACCTCGTACGGCGGACACTTCGGTCGAAACCTGCCCAACTTCACCTGGGAGAAAACCGATATGGTAAGTAAGCTCCGCAAAGTTGCAGGGCTAAAACAAAAACCCAAAAAATAACATCACGTAACTTATCTGTTCTGTTCAGGTAATTTGGTTCCGCACCACGGACAAAAATTCCAGGCGCCGCTACAATTTTCCCTGCATTTCGGGCATATCTTCGGAGAAAGAAGTGAACCCAAAGGTAATCTCCATTTGAATTCCCTTTTACCTAATTTAACCGAGAATGCCCCCTTCTTCCGGGCATCGGCGATGTTCCGGCCATTTTCGCTCTTGGCCGGGAAAACAAAAAAGTGCATGTCTTGTCCCAACGGCTCAAGGATGTTGACAAAAACAGGCTTCATCATTGCTAACGCATTTTTAACGTCGGCGTTAATCTTATCCTTACTAAACGGGCGGTAGAAAGTCCCATGGCTGTCTTTAAGTTGAAGGTCGGTTCGGATATCTGCTTCGGTTCTGTATGTAACTCCAGCGGAGCCCCCCATCTTGCCGTCCACAATAACTATAAGCGTATAAGGGCGAAGAACCTTGATGAACTCTTCAGCCTGGGCCTTTGTAACTGTGGGGTCCTGCGCAAAAGTGACATTCCAGAATTCTTCCGGAATCCACCAGACCAAGGTCATTTCATCAGCTTTCTGAACCGTTTTTTTGGTTTCCTGGACCAACGCATTGATGTTTACCTTACTTTCTCCAATTTCTTGCGCCGGACTGTCTGCCAGAGACCCACACAATAACAGTACCGCTCCGAAGAGACTTGCCCATCCTATATTTTTCTTCATGATGCTTTTTGATTTATTCATTTTGCGTTTTCCTCTGCCCACTATACGCTGAACGCTGTCCGTTGTATTCTAATGCTTAAAGTGCCGTTTGCCGGTGAAGACCATTGCGATGCCGTGCTTATCAGCAGCGGCAATAACTTCAGCATCCTTGTTCGAGCCGCCCGGCTGAACTATGCAAGCTATGCCCACCTTTGCGGCGTTTTCCACGTTGTCAGGGAACGGGAAGAACGCATCCGAAGCCATTGCAGATCCCTTTGCCTCATCGCCGGCATTCTTAAACGCAATCAGGCCCGACTCGACACGGTTCATCTGCCCGGCTCCAACGCCTAAAATTCTGCTGTTCTTAACCAGTACAATGGTATTGCTTTTGACGTGCTTGGCGGTTATCCATGCAATTCTTAAATCCTCAAGCTGCTGGTCAGTAGGTCTGGCCTTTGTCGGATACGTCAACACATCCGGCTCCCAGGCGACCAAATCCCGCCTCTGTAAAAGAAATCCGCCAACAACACAGCGAGCGTCATACTCGCTACAATCAATTTTTGCCCTGTCGATCGGGCCGGTCTGCATCAGTCGAACCCTGCCGCCCCAGGCCTTCAACGTCCTGATTATCTCAATTGCATCCGGCTCAAATTCAGGGGCGATAATTACCTCAGCAAAGAAACCGCTCGCTCCCCTTGCCTTGCCGAATCGGCTGTACGACTCCATAATTGTTTGGGCTAATTCGACGTCCACTTTCCTGTTCAATGCGACAATGCTGCCGAACGCACTGACAACGTCGCCTTCATAGGCCTTGCGGTACGCTTGGCAAATATCCTCGTCAACCGCACAGCCGCACGGATTGAGATGCTTGACGACAACCGCCGCCGGCCTGGCAAACTCCTTTACCAGTTCAAACGCTGCGTTGGTATCCAGAAGATTATTGAAGCTAATTTCCTTGCCGCCGGCTAACAGAATAGCGCTACTAACCGAGGTTTCCGGGCCTGCCGGCAGCTTATAGAACGCTGCGCTTTGATGAGGATTTTCGCCGTAACGCAGAGATGTTTCTTTCTTGAGGGCGATAGAAACCTTTTCCGGATACTCTATACCAGCTCTGCCGTTGAGATACTTCGCTATGGCAGCGTCATACGAAGCTGTCAGGCCAAAGGCAATCCGTGCAAAATCACTGCGCAATTTCTCATTCACAGCGCCATCGCTGCTTTGCATCTGCTCGAGTACCTTATCGTACTGATCCGGGTTTGTAACAACCGTTACGAATTTATGATTCTTCGCAGCCGAGCGAATCATACTCGGCCCGCCAATATCAATGTTTTCAATCGCTTCTTCCAATGTGCAGCCGGCTTTAGCAATGCTCTGTTCAAACGGATATAGATTCACACAAACCAAGTCAATCGGCTCAATGTTATGCTCAGCCATTGCGGCGGTGTGTTCACTTTTGTCCCGAAGTCCCAACAGGCCGCCGTGAATCTTAGGGTGAAGTGTCTTTACCCTGCCGTCCATCATTTCCGGAAAGCCGGTAACTGACTCAATACCAGCGACACTCACGCCCGCTTCGCTTAGCTTCTTAGCCGTCCCGCCGGTGCTGATTATCTTAACACCCATTCCGCTAAGCGCTGCGGCAAAATCAACAATACCCTCCTTGTCGGAAACACTTATCAATGCTGTTTTAATTTTCACATCCATTTGAACCTTTTTTTCCTTAAAAAATTCTTAATCTTGATTCGCTATTTGCTGTTTGCATTACGTTTTGCATCTGTCGTTGCGCCGAGGCGCAACGCATCAGGAAGATACTATTCAACAGGTTTTAAGCAGGCGATACGGCCGGCCTTGTCGGCAATATAGATTTTCGAATCCGTCACGTTGGCCGTGTACCTCGAAACCGGCGCAAAATTAACCGAATACAACTGCTTAGCCCTCTTATTGTCCATCACTACCAGCGCGCCTGCATTTGTAATCACATAAGCTTTTCCATCCGCTTCAGCTAACAAATCAACGCCTTCAGCCAACAGCCATAGAACATCACCGCTTTCTTTATCTATCGCCAACAAACCTTTACCACGAACATATTGATAAACCACCCCTTGCGTTATCCTCGGAGCCCTGTCAAGGACCGCCTCGGTCTGATACTTCCAAACAAGCCGGCCTGTAAGTATGTTAACCCTGTAAACATTCGTATCCTTACCGGCAACAAATAATGATTCTGCATCCCTTACAATCGGGGCGACAATACCGCCGGCGGCATCGAATTGCCACAGCCGTCTCGGCCTGTCCGGAGTGATACTAATTACGTTGCCTGCGTCGGTGGCAAAAATAACAAAATCCTCGTCGGCAATAATCGAGGTAATCATCGAATCGTTCTGGGCGGCAACCTCAAAAACCTGAACCTTGTCCCCCACCCGCAATACGTGCATACGCCTGTCAACCCCGCCCAAATAAAAATACGAGCTGTTGCGGGCGATAGGACAGGTCGCACTAATCAGCAGGCGTTTGACACTACGCTCTGTACCGAACTCAGGATTAATCTCAACCAGCTTGTTGCCAATTAGAGAAAAAAGTTCATTCCCACCGGCTCCTTCGACCTTGCTCAGGACAGCTGCGCCCTGGACGGGCTTATAAAGCCCCAGCCCAAATACCGGAAAACCAGCACGAGCGACAAACCTGCTGAATATCACATTACCCTTTTCCCTGTTCAAAGAAACCATATAATTGCGGTCCGACAACGCATAGATGCGATTGCCAAGAATAAATAATTGTTCTAAACTTTCTTTTTCTCCCATCGGCAGCTCATTCTGCCAGAGGATTTCCAACTTGCCGGCTGCGAGAAGCTGCGGCGAAACAAGCCATTGCGGTAACTCATCGCTCGCTGTTCGTTGCCCGGGGCCAGAGTTACGGGCGGCACAGCCGGCTGCAACGCACAAAAACAAAAGACCAAGTATGAATTTTGAGTTGAATTTTGAATTTGCTCCGGATTTCGACATCTTCGCCATTTCTACAATCCTCTTAGTGGTTCATAGTTCGTTATTTGTTACTCGATATTTTTATCCGCTGTCCACTAAACGCTGTCAACATAGTCAGCCAAATCAATATTATGCTCAGCTTCAAACTCCGACATCTGCTCGATGCGCTCTATATCATCCTGTATTCGGTTGGCCAGCTTAAATATATAGGGCTTGCCGACTAAGCGGTTTCGCAGGTCGTCGAGCATCGGCTCCCATGCGCCGTCGTATAATCGTGCCTTGAGAATAACCAGCATACGATGCTCGTTGCTCAAGCCCTTAACAAAGTCGGTAACGACTTTGCTGACAGCAATATCACCGCTTTTATCACTATTTCCGGCCGGCTCAGTCATTCGCTACAACCTCTCTTCAGCCCAAATACTAACCCGCAAACCAGAAATTGCAACAACTTTTCCCTTTAACCTCCCAAAAACGTTTTTGTGGATTATATTGGAATTTTGGCGTAAAATCCCGCTTCCAATAAGCCGATATGGGAATTGGTGAAATAACAACAAATTTCGAGACGGGTACAGATGAAACCTATGAAAAAGACTTTGTTGATAATTGTTTGCGTTTTGTTTGCTACAGCAGCGGTATCTTTCGGTGGGGCTGAGCCGCTGGCCAATGAAGAAAAAAGCGGTCTGTACGCAAGGTCTATCGAACAAGTGCTGCGATTAGACGCCGAAGAAGTCGATTTGGCTACCGCTGTTTTGATTATTTCAGAGCAGTGGAATGATAATGTGTACGGTCGAAGATATATATCAAAAATAGATGATATGGCGTTGGAAATTCGCTCCCGGCTCGAAGCCAAAAGACTGAAGGCGAACTATAAAGCGATTGCGGTAATAAATAAGTATTTGTTCGATGAACTGGGGTTTGAGTCGGTTCCGGAGGCAAATAATCCGGAGGATTTGTTTTTGCACTCCGTGCTGGATAAAAAACGAGGGTACTGCCTGAGTCTTTCGGTTCTTTATCTTTCACTCGGAGAACGACTTGGCCTGCCCTTGTATGGCGTAGTTGCACCAGGACACTTTTTTGTCAGATACGACGACGGACAAATACGTTTTAATATTGAAGCAACCAGTAAAGGCGGAAACGCTACTGACGAACACTATATAAATAAATTTAAGGTGCCACAGGGCGACAACGACAATATTTATATGGTGAACCTGAATAAGATTCAGACGTTAGGATGTTTCTTTAACAACCTCGGCAATAGTTACAGCGATATCGGTAATACGGAGTCTGCATTACTCGCCCTTGAAAGAGCTGTCCAGATAAATCCATCCCTGGCTGAGTCCCGGATTAATCTGGGTAATGTTTACCTGAAGACAGGAAGGATAAAGGATGCGATATACGAATACCAGACGGCTTTGAAAATCAATCCAAACGACGCAAAGGCGCATAACAACCTTGGAAATGCATACACTAAGAAAGATTGGTTGAACGATGCGATTTCGCAATACAGCAGGGCACTGCAACTGGACCCGAATTTCACAGATGCGTACAAAAATCTTGCCAACGCTTACTGCAAACGTGGAATGTTCGGGCGGGCCGTAACACAGTTGAAACAAGCAATTATTTTAGAACCGAAAAACGCTTTTCTGTACAGCCAGTTAGGCAATGTTTATAGCCAAGCCGGCGATTGTGAAAAAGCAATATTTCAATATAAAAAGGCACTGAAGATAAAGAGTGATTTGGCTGAGGCCAACTACGGCCTGGCTGTTTGTTACAACAAGTTGGGCCTGGTTGACGATGAAATTCGAGCGTACAAAAAGGCACTGGCCAGCGAGCCTGATATGCTGGCTGCTTTAATGAACCTGGGAAATGCGTATTTCGGGCAGCAGAAGTATGACGCAGCTATCGAACAATATAAAAAAGCTGTTCGAATAAAGCCTGATAACGGTACGATTCATTATAATCTTGGAGCGGCGTATTTTAATAAAACCAATTATGAGCTGGCGTGGAAACATATAAAGATAGCTGAAGAATTAGGCGCCGAGATTGCCGAGGACCTGCTCGCTAAAATCGAAGATAAATTGTAATAACAAAAATAAACACGGTGCACCCCACATGCTGAATCTTGAATACAGGTAGATGGCCAGGGGGATACGCAGTTCGATAGACATTCCAGAGAGGCACCCAAAGGAGAGCCAATATCCAAATTAGCTTGACAAAAGCCGGTTTAAAAGTTACGCTTGATAACGTCAAACGTAGGTCTAAGCATTAAACTGAATTGTTTTTTAGGGTGTTTATAACAATGAGAATGAAATACACGATTTTTGCTACTCTGGTGATATTTTTAGTTTTAGTGATAAATCCGGATTCTAAAGCCGTCAGTCTCAGGAAGATTAATGAAGTACGGAATAAGGGGGTGCTTGATAGCGGAGACTTTGAGATTATCGACAATTTTGTTGCCCAGGCCGTGCGAGAGTTGGTGAAGACCAGAGATTTTACATCTATAGCAAACGCTCGTGCAGTTATTTTGTCCAGCGCCAGTTCCAGCACGGAAAGCGCCGCCGCCCAGTATGCCGAACAGTTTTTTGAGTCGGCCAATAAATATATTGCCAAAGCTCTCGAACAGGCTGAGATGCTAACGCCGGAAGACCGCAAATTCAAAGCGATTCTTAATCTTTTGATACTGGTGGATAACCTGCAAGACGTTCGGCTGGCAGATTTGGCTATCGGAATGCTAAATAATGGAAATACGGCTATTCGCTATTGGGCGGTTCATTCTGTTACAAACCCCGCTATTATAGAGCAGTTGAATTCCACGAATCCTGCCAATTTGACTCTGGCCTCTGAGATAGCAGGGCGACTTGAAGAATTAGTCGATGATGCCAGTCCTGAGATGATAGCCCTGATGGCTCAGTTCGCCGCTGAGGTGAAAATTCCACAGGGAGAGGATTTGCTGCTGAAGATAGCGGATATGCGAATAAGCAAATACGCTGACTGGACTGTGGATTATGAGCTTTTGGATGCTACCATCTTAAAATTGCTCTATGGCAAGTTGTCTTCGGCAAAGGTGAAGAAGTCCCTGCCGGCAACGAGCAGGGACGGGGCTGCTGTTGCCCGCCGATTTGGACAATTGTATTCTTACGCTATGCAAAGGTATATCAAGGATATCAATGGGGGAGATTTTCTAAGTGTTACGGAGAAACGCCAGTTGGCTTCGGTATTGGTCGAGGTGGAGAAAAACTGCATTGGCAGACTTCTAAGGCCACAATCGACTATTAGAAGAGCTGTTGAGAAGGGCGATGTAAAGAGCCTTTTGAAGGAGCATAGTAGATTATTCGGGGACGAAACGGGGCCTGGCAAATTAGCGTTGAAGCTGAAATTTGATTACGGTGAAACTCCGAATGGCAACAAGCGTACCGCACCGCTTGCTTTGCCAGACCGCCCAAAGAATTGATAATGGATTATTGATAATTGATTATTAAAATAGTCTTGCAACAAACACCGGAGGTTTGGTTTTATGAACGGTCGCGGAGGCGTTGCCATATTTTTCATTTTCCTGGCGTTGTCAATTATTATCCTGCTGCAAATTTCTTCAATGGTGCAATCAGACCGATTTTACGAGCGTCTTAACCGTCTTGATGATGTCCTCAAAAGCGATGTTGTTATCCGAAGTGATGAAAGTAAGCCGAAGACTTCTGCCGTTGTCGATGAGGAATATCCAGGTGATGAAGGCGATTGGCTGATATGGGCGTTTCGGGTCGAGCCAAGAACTTTGAATCCGATTTCCGTGGACACGGATATATACGCAATATGGATTACCATACAATATATTTTTGAGCCGCTTTTGATTTATGACTACGATGAGGTGAAACTAAAACCATGGCTGGCTGAAAGTTACGAAATCTCCGAGGACGGCCTGGAAATAACTTTTCGCCTGAGAGATGATATATATTTTTCGGACGGAATGCCTGTAACCACAGATGATATTATCTTTACCTACAAAACTATTATCAATCCAAAAGTAGATGCAGCTAATGTGGCCAATCAATATATTGATGTTGAAAAGGTAGTTAAAATCGACGAGCGCACGGTGAAGTTTTTTATGAAAAGACCTTATTTCAAGTCTCTTGAGAATCTGTCCTTTACCTGGTCTATCGGGATACTGCCGAAACATATCTATCAGTTCGACGACGCCGAAGACTTCAACAAGCACAGGTCTAATCCGGTGGGTAGCGGGCCCTATGTGTTCGAGAAATGGAATGTGGGCAGAGAAGTCGTTTTACGCCGTAATGAGAATTATTGGGGCCGAAGGCCGAAGCTGAAAAAAATAGTCTATAAGTTTATTCCCAATCCGGCTGCGTGTGTGCAGGCCCTACGCTCGGGTGAGGTGGATATTGTTATTCCAGAACCAGAACAATTTGCCGACCTGGTGAGAGACGAAGAATTTAATAAAAAGTTCTACTGCCTTTCCTATTGGACGCCGTGGACACCTTTTTACTATATCGGCTGGAATCAGGACACAGCATTTTTTGCCGACAGGCGGGTTCGGCTGGCTATGACGCATATTATCAATCGTGAGCAAATAGTCTCGCAGCTTCTTGAAGGGTACGGACAAATAGTTACAGGGTCTTTTTATATCAATGGGCCTCAATATGACAGCAGCATTGAGCCGTGGCCCTATGATTTGAACAAAGCCAGAGAATTGCTCGACGAGGCCGGCTGGCGTGATACTGATGGTGACGGCATACGGGATAAGAACGGTGTTGCTTTCAGATTTAAATTTATGTACTCCAACTCTTCTGCTTTGTACAACAGATTGGCCAGGCTACTGAAGGACGAGGCGGCAAAGGTGGGAATTGAAGTGATACCGGAACCATGCGAATGGTCGATTCTTATAGGTAGACTGAATGACAGAAAATTTGAGTCGATGGTTATGGGATGGGGAGGTGATATACTCCAGGACCCTTACCAGATATGGCATTCATCGCAGATTGGCAATCGCGGCTCTAATTATGTGGGCTTTAGGAACCAAAAGGCAGATGCGATAATAGAAAAGGCCAGAAGGGCTATCGATGAGAACCAGAGAAATAAGCTCTACCATCAACTGCACCAGATTCTGCACGAAGAACAGCCCTATACGTTCTTGTTCACCCGGCCGACTTTTCGCCTGATTGATAGGCGATTCAAAAATGTTATTGTTCATAAGCTGGGCCTTGATTACTTAGAGTGGTATGTGCCGAAAGAACAGCAACGATACAAATAAGTAGTAAGAGGTAAGTAGTAAGGAATTGTGGAAGGCGGAATTTCGCCGGGAGTTGTCTTATGAATGGTCGCTCGGGACTGGTTATGTTTTTTCTTTTCCTGTTTCTTGCAGTGATGATACTGCTGCAGGTTTTGTCGATGGTGCAGTCGGACAGATTATACGAGCGTCTCAACCATCTTTTAGATGTGTGGAGAAGTGCAGGGCCTGTTAGTGTAACACAAAACAGGTCGGGCTCAGACGATTTGCCTGGAGAAGAATATCCCGGCGACGAGGGCGACTGGCTGATATGGTGCTTAAGCGGTGAACCGTCCACACTTTATGACGTTTTGGCTAGCTCAAGTTGGTCAAGCAGATGGATTGTAAGCGGTAATATCTTTGAGAGTTTACTGGAATATGAACCGGATGCTTTTAAATATAAAGGAAAATTAGCGGAGGATTTTTCAATTTCTGACGATGGGCTTGAGATTTATTTTAAATTGAGAGACGATATCCATTTTTCAGACGGCAAGCCTATAACAACAGATGATGTGATTTTTACTTTCGAAACAATAACAAATCCAGGTGTGGACGCAGCGAGTTACGCAAATTATTTTAGGGATGTTGAACGGTACGAAAAGATTAATGATAGAGAAATCAAATTTTATATGAAAAAAGTCTACTTCCTGTCGCTTGGTTTTCTTGGCGGCTTGCCGATACACCCAAAACATATCTATGAATTTGACAACCCAGAAGAATTCAACACAAGGCGAACTGACCCAATAGGAAGTGGACCCTATGTTTTTCAAAAATGGGATGTCGGCAGAGAGGTGGTATTGAGTCGAAATGAAAACTACTGGGGTAAGAAACCTAAGATAAAAAAAATCGTTTACAGGTTTATTACAAATGATATAGCAGCATTGCAGGCTCTACAGGCAGGGGATGTCGATTATTTGAGAGCATTACCAGACCAGTTTGCCGAGAAAAGCAAGGACGAGGAATTTAGAAAAAAGTTTCATTGTTTGTCTTACTGGGATGCAGCTAATACAGGTTATTTCTGGATAGGGTGGAACCAGGCACGGCCATTTTTTGCAGATAGAAAAGTCAGATTAGCTATGACTCATTTGATTGATAGAAAGGCGATAAGGGACTATATACTGCGAAATCCGGAGGCTCGGATTCCTACAGGGCCGTTCTATATTTACGGGCCCCAAAGTGACCCCAACATTCGACCATGGCCTTATGACCTGGAGAGGGCAAAGAAGTTACTTGACGAGGCCGGCTGGGTTGATACCGACGGCGATGGAATACGTGACAAAAATGGGGTTCTGTTCAGGTTTAAATATATGATAGTCAGTGGCGTTTATCTGCATGAGCAAATAGCAAAACTTGTCAAAGATGCCGCCGCAAAGGTTGGTATCGAGGTTATCCCAGAACCTTATGAGTGGTCGATATTTAGTGAGCGAGTTACTGCTCGCAAATTCGATGCGGTTAGCATGGCCTGGGGTGGGGGGGTAGAAAGCGACCCTTACCAAATATGGCATTCATCACAAATTGCAAACGGTTCAAATTACGTTGGTTTTAATGTTCCAGAGGCCGATGCGATAATTGAAAAGGCACGAGAGACACTGGACAAGGATAAAAGAAATGCATTATATCATAAGTTTCACAGGATAATTCATGAAGAGCAACCTTATACTTTTATATATACCAAGCCGGAACAGCGTTTTCTTGATAAACGTTTTGAAAATGTGAAGATTCATAAACTGGGGATTAATGAGTTTGAATGGTATGTGCCGAGGCAAAAGCAAAAGTATAAATGAATTCGTGATTCGTGACTCGTGGTTCGTGACTCGTGATTCGTGACTCGTGGTTCGTGACTCGTGGTTGTAAATGGCAACATATATTGTTAGACGCTTGTTATTGATGATTCCGACGCTGTTGGGCATAACCATTATGGTTTTTGCCATCAGCCGAGTTGCGCCCGGTGACCCGGTCAGCTTGAGTATGGGGCCGGGCGGACAACTGGACGCTGAGCGGGCGGCGGATGTTCGTGAAGTACGCATGAGACTTTACGGGCTGGATAAGCCAGTCCCTGTTCAATATGCCAAGTGGTTATGGCGGATTGTTCAGCTTGATTTTGGGGATTCGATTAAACATCATCGACCTGTTATCGAGCTAATCAAAGAGCGATTACCCATTACACTTACACTGAACCTGATAGCTTTTGTGATTATCTACACGGTGTCGCTGCCACTGGGAGTTTTGGCGGCGGTACGGCATAAGCGTTTTTTCGATCGTGTCAGTTCGGTGGTTCTTTTTATGCTCTGGTCGCTACCGAGTATGTTGGTTGGGCAAATGCTGATAGGTTATTTTTGTGGGCCGGCGTTTAAGAATTGGTTTCCGCCAGCGGGGCTTAGCAGCAATTACGCTGACCAGCTGCCTTTTTTCCCGTGGCTGGGCGACAGGATGTGGCACCTGGTACTGCCGGTAATATGTCTGACTTACAGCGGTTTTGCATATCTTACCAAGCAGGTTAGAGCGGGGATGCTGGATAACCTTCGAGCCGATTATGTAAGAACCGCTCGCGCAAAAGGGTTGTCGAATTGGGTTGTGATATTCAGGCACGCATTTCGCAATAGCGTGATTCCAGTAATTACGATTATGGCTACACTGCTGCCGGCAATGCTTGGAGGCTCAGTAATCATCGAGAGAATATTTAGTATTCCAGGTATGGGATTGTTAGCGTTTGAAGCGGTTACGACCCGTGATTATAACGTGGTTATGGCCGTTGCAACCATCGGGGGAGTGATGAATTTAATCGGTCTTTTGCTCGGTGATATCGCTTATGCTGTCGCTGACCCGCGAATAAGTTTCGAAAGTTCTGTGTAGGAAGTTATGAGTAAACAAGCGAAAAAAAAAGCAAATTGGGGTGTATCCTACGGCGAGATGGTTTCGCATGAGTTTGTCAAAAGTAAGCTCAACGTGGTTTGCCTGGTCTTTATTGTCTTTTTATTCGCTGTTGCTGTATTGGCTCCATTTCTCGCTAATGATAAGCCGTTTGTGATTCGTATTGACGGCCAGTTGCATTTTCCTGTTTTTAAGAGCTTGCGAGCAAGCGATTATTGTATTTTCCTTGCAGCAATTGTTGGTATTGTTCAGTTGCTGTTGATACGGCGCAATCGCAGGCGTGTTGACCCGTCTATCCGTGGGGCGGTGCTGTGGCGCCAGATATGTATTAGTAGTTCGATAATTTTTGTTGGAGTTATACTGATATTTGTTTTTGTCCCACGAAGACTCGATGCTACCGATTATAAAGCTATGGTTGCTTCGGGGCGAGCAAGCGGAGCGGTTTTTGCTCCAATACCCTATGGTTATGCTCGTACGGACCTGAAGTCGCGTGAGCAGCCGCCCAGCCGAGAGCATTGGCTGGGGACCGATGATGTCGGCTCAGATGTTTTATGCAGGTTGATTTACGGCAGCAGAATATCGCTTTCGGTGGGGTTTGTGGCGGTCGGGATATCGAGTGTTATCGGTATTGCGGTCGGGGCGATTCTGGGGTATTTCGGGGGCAAGGTGGACTTTATCGGGATGCGTATCGTCGAGATGATGATGGCAATTCCGGTGTTCTTTCTTATTATCACAATCGTGGCCTTTTTCCCGCGAAGTCTGTTAAATATTATGATAATTATCGGTATTACCAGCTGGACGGGGGATGCTCGGTTTATCCGGGCAGAATTCTTCAAGTTACGAAAGCAGGATTTCGTGCAGGCTGCTGTGTCACTTGGGTTGCCATTACGCAGTATCCTTTTCCGGCATATGCTGCCGAACGGTATTGCTCCGGTGCTGGTTAACGCTACGTTCGGTATTGCCGGGGCTATATTTATTGAGGCGGCACTTAGTTTTCTCGGGTTCGGTGTTGCACCTCCAACGCCGAGCTGGGGACAAATGCTCAGCTTAGGCGTCAGTACCACGGGTAGATTTCTCTGGTGGCTGACTTTATTTCCAGGACTGGCGATATTTTTTACCGTGATGGCATACAATCTGGTGGGCGAGGCCCTGCGCGATGCGCTCGATCCGAAGTTGAGAATTCAATAGATTTATGAATGATAATCAGACATTATTGTCAGTCGAAAATGTTTCGACGCACTTCTTCACCGAAGACGGTGTTGCACGGGCGGTGCAGGATGTGAGCTTTTCGATAAAGAAAGCCAAGACGTTCGCACTCGTTGGGGAGAGCGGGTGCGGTAAGAGTGTGACGGCTCTTTCAATCATGAGACTGATTCCAACTCCACCAGGACAAATCGTTGGCGGTAACATCGTCTTTGAAGGTCGAAACCTGCTGACATTGAGCGAAAAACAGATACGACAAGTTCGCGGAAATAGAATCGCTATGATTTTTCAGGAGCCGATGACTTCTCTCAATCCGGTCTATACGGTAGGCAATCAGATTGTCGAGGCCATCAGACTGCATCAGAAAAAAAGCATAAGAGATGCATGGAAGGACGCCGCCGAGACGCTGAGAAAGGTAGGTATTGCAGACCCGGAGCAGCGAGTTAGCGAATATCCGCACCAGATGTCAGGGGGGATGCGGCAGCGGGTTATGATAGCAATGGCGGTAAGTTGTGAGCCGAGGCTTTTAATAGCTGATGAGCCCACTACCGCTCTGGATGTAACTATTCAGGCACAGATACTGGATTTGTTAGACGAGTTGCAAAAGCAAAACGGAATGAGTATTTTGCTGATAACACACGACCTGGGCGTTGTGGCTGAGCGGGCTGACGATGTTGCTGTGATGTATGCCTCACGAATAGTCGAAGTGGCTGATTCGCAAAAGCTTTTTGCCGAACCTTTGCATCCGTATACGCAGGGGCTGTTAAAATCTTTGCCGCGATTGGGGCTTTCAGCTAAGCGTCTGCAGACGATTTCGGGTACCGTCCCTGACCCGTTGCATTTTCCAGGCGGGTGTAAATTTCATCCTCGCTGCTGCGTAGGTTGCAGTGACAAGAGGTGTCAAACCGTTGAGCCGAGGCTGATGGAAGTTCGTTCCGGCCGACACGTTGCCTGCTGGTATGCAAAAGGATATGAAGAGAAATAATGGTAGGGTGGGGTCATAACCCCACAAAAAATGGATTTATAAAGAATGTCAAACTACAGACGTGCCAATTTCGAGGGCGGATATTACTTTTTTACGGTTGTCACGTTTCAGCGAACGGAGTTCCTGGCCGATACCCTATCCCGCGGTTGTCTGCGTCTTGCATTTGGCAAAGTAAAAGAAAAACGACCCTTCGACAACATCGCAATGTGTCTTCTGCCTGACCATTTACACTGTGTATGGAAATTGCCCGATGGAGATGCAGATTTTTCTACGAGATGGAATTCAATTAAATCGCTCTTCACAAAAACATATTTGAATTCAGGTGGACAGGAAGGCCAAAGAAACACATCGAGAATAAAAACAGGCGAAGCTGCTGTTTGGCAGAGACGATTTTGGGAACACCAGATAAGAGATGAAAATGATTTACAGCGTCATATTGATTACATACATTACAATCCTGTCAAACACGGATTGGTGAAAAAAATAGAGGATTGGCCTTGGTCAACGTATCATAAATTTGTTCAGAGCGGTTTTTATGGAGAGATGAAATCCGATGATATGAAAAGAACCTGTGAGAGTATTATTTGTACCGGTGAATGAAAAATGGTGGGGTAATGACCCCACCCTACTACTTTTTGAATTTTGATTTGTAATTTTGATATTTAATTTTAAATTATGGTAAGCACAAACGGGTATCTGCTGGAAGTTGAGAACTTAAAGACCTATTTTCCTATAAAGAAAGGTCTGCTGCGCCGAACCGCCGGTTACGTCAAAGCGGTCGATGGGGTCAGTTTCAAAATTCAGCCCGGACAGACGCTGGGGCTGGTCGGCGAGAGCGGCTGTGGTAAAACAACTGTTGCCAGGAGCATAATTCGATTAGTGCCGGCAACGGCGGGACGAGTGGTTTTTGAACAGATAGATGTTTTGTCGGCTGACAAGGCCAAACTGCGTCAGCTTCGCAGGCAGATTAGCATTATTTTTCAGGACCCGTTCGGCTCGTTAAATCCGAGAATGACTGTCGGTAATATCGTTGGCGAGCCGTTGAAGGTTCAAAGAGGAATTGCTGGAAGTGAGCTGACCGAAAGGGTTGCGGTACTGCTTTCAAAGGTGGGACTGTCGGCTGACCATATAAACCGTTATCCACACGAATTCTCGGGTGGACAGCGGCAGCGTATCGGGGTGGCCAGGGCACTTGCGATGGAACCGAAACTGGTTATTTGTGATGAGCCGGTCAGCGCACTTGACGTTTCAATTCAATCACAAATTTTGAATTTGCTAAAGGATTTGCAGGAAGAATTTGGGCTGACATTTCTATTTATCGCACACGATTTGGCTGTTGTAGAGTTTTTCTGTGATGTTGTGGCGGTTATGTATATGGGCAGGATAGTAGAGCAGGCTACGGCTGAAGAATTGTATCGCAATCCCCTACATCCCTACACCCGTACACTTATGTCGGCAATTCCGCATGTTGACCCGTCGCTGCGGGGCCGCAGAAGCGTAGTCGGTGGCGAGCCGCCAAGCGCTTTGAATCCGCCAAGTGGCTGCCCTTTTCACCCGAGATGCTCTTTGGCTGACGATGGCTGTCTAAAGCAAAGGCCGATACTGGAGAAAAAAAGCGGCTACGAGGAGCACTTTGCCGCCTGTTGGAAATGTAAAAAAATGATTATTGATAAATGATTATTGATAAATGTGTAAAAATATGCAAAAATGGGTAAATGAACGAAAAAATTGGCGTGGAAATAACCAGTGAAAGAAGTGTGGCTGTGATGGTTTTCAGGGCTACTTCAATAAGTAGTACAGAAGGAATAACTGCAGCTTCGGCACAGATAAATGAATTTATTGAAAAAAATCATCCGAAAAAAATAGTAATTGATTTTGAGCAGGTAAAGTTTTTCTCCTCCCAGGTGTTGGGACTGCTTCTGGGCACCAGGGCTAAACTGAAAATGTATGACGGCGAAGTTGTGATTAGCGCGATAAACCCACAATTGTACAGGGTTTTCAAGATAACCAATCTTGATAAGATTTTCCGGTTTTTCCCGGATAAAGAAAGTGCCGTCAAAATGGTAAACACAAATTGAGTTGCATCTGATTCGAAAGGCCAATGTATGTATGTTGCAACACAATTTTCAATTTTTATGGTTAATAAGCCAGGCGTGTTGGCACAGGTACTCGGAGAATTTGCACAGAGTAAAATTAATATC
>CAJVYK010000008.1 GCA_913009865.1 uncultured bacterium | reverse complement strand
AGTGCGAATAAATTCGCCGCATGGTCGGTATCTTTGAATACGTAGCTGGTTGTCTGGTAAATCGGCACAGCCCGGCTGAGTGTGTCCGAATCCGGCTGCTGGCCTGCGTGCAGAGCCAGCGTATCCAAATGATATTTAATCTCTTCGCCCATACTCTCAAATCCTTTCTTGAAAAAATCAAAAATGACAGTTATTATTTTGCCGGCAAAGTCTCTACCATTTTATCAATCGCCTTTTTCGCTTTTATTCTTATCTCTTCCGGCACTGTGATTTTATACTGCATATCTTCCAACGACCAGACTATTTTTTCCAGAGTAATCCGTTTCATATTAGGACAAATTGCCTTCTCAGCCGCTGCGATAAATTCAGCTTCGGGATTTTGTTTCTTTAAGGTGTGGATTATCCCTGTTTCGGTAGCTATTATAAATTGTTGCGATGAGCTTTTTTCTGCAAAGGCAAGCATCTGGCCGGTACTGAGTAACTTATCCGAAAGTTTTTTAACCGGCTCGGTACATTCCGGATGCGCCATTACAATCGCATCCGGGTACTTTGCTTTTTTATCCCTAATATCATCTTCGGTTATAACCGCATGCGTCGGGCAATAGCCGGGCCAGAGTACAAAGTCTCTGCCGGTTCTTTCAACGACAAACTGGCCGAGATACTGGTCGGGCACAAAGATAATCCGCCGTTCCTTCGGCAAAGAGTTTATCACTTCGACCGCATTGGCACTGGTACAGCAGTAATCGCTTTGGGCCTTGACCTCTGCTGAGCTGTTGACATAGCAGACCACCAGCGCATCGGGGTGCCGGGCTTTGAGCTTGGCTAACTGCTCTGCTGTTATCATATCAGCCATAGGGCAGCCGGCCAGCTTATCCGGCAAAAGCACCGTTTTTTCCGGGGAAAGAATAACAGCGGTCTCAGCCATAAACAGCACACCGCAAAATACGATTACCTCCGCATCGGTCTGGGCTGCCTTTATGCTCAGGCCCAGAGAATCACCGCAAAAATCAGCGATGTCCTGTATCCGGTCCGGCTGATAGTTGTGCGCAAGTATCACCGCGTTTCGCTGTTGTTTTAGCCGCTCGATTTTTTCAAGTAACCGTTCACTCATCTACCCATTTACTCATCCACTCATTTGTGTTTTATATAAACCAGGTCAGCATTTGGTGTCGTAACGGTAACCCCAGCCGGAACCGACTCCTTTATCCAGACATTGCCGCCGATTACCGTACCTTTTCCAACGACTACATCGCCCAGTATCGTTGCCTCGGCATAAATTGTTACGTTGTCCTCTATCGTCGGATGTCTTTTGCCGCCCTTTATTATCCTGCCTCTCTCATCTTTTGGGAAGCTCAAAGCTCCGAGCGTAGCGCCCTGATAAATTTTCACATTGCTGCCTATAACGGTGGTTTCGCCTATTACAACACCGGTGCCGTGGTCGATAAAAAAGTTTTTACCTATCTTTGCCCCGGGATGTATGTCAATACCGGTCCTTGCGTGTGCACATTCGGTCATTATTCGTGGAATTAGCGGCACCTGCTTAAGGTACAATTCGTGGGCGATACGATACGTTGCAATTGCTATGATGCAGGGGTAACTTATCACAATTTCTTCATAAGACTTTGCAGCGGGGTCGCCGTCGAAAGCCGCTCCGACGTCGCCTTTTAGCTTTTCTCTGATATTCGGCAGTTGAGTCAATAAATGCTGCATAACATTCTCAGCCATTGTTTGGCAGTCACAACCTTCACATTTATTTATCCTGCACTGATATCGATAAGCCCGCTCTACCTGAACAGATAGTTCTGTATAGAGCTGACAGAGAATATCACCGACGATAAAATTGATATTTGATTTTGTAACTGTTCTTTTGCCGGTATAGCCCGGGAAAAGTACCTCGAAACACAATTCAAGAATCTGAAGAATTTCACCCCGCACCGGCAGATTAGAGGCGTCGATAAAATTTATGCCGGAATCGCCCTTGTATGTCCGGGCAATTTCGCCGACCAGATTTTCTATTTTTTTATTGGTCAACCTGTTTTTTCGCATTATCTTTCCTCTTTGAAAAATCAAAAATCAAAATGCAAAAATCAAAATTAAGGAAGTCGTTGCCGCAAAGCGGCAACTCCACAATTTTGATATTTAATTTTTAATATTTGATTTCCTCTCTTTTGCCTTGTTAACTAAATCCTGCAATGTTACCGATTGCAGGACACGCTCTATTGCTTCCTGCACCTGCACCCAGAGCGGTCTGGCTATCTTGTGTACAATAATTTTCATTTTTAAGGCACTCGGAAACTTTCACAACTTATCTCATAATTATCCCTGCT
Organism: uncultured bacterium; assembly: GCA_913009865.1. GTDB lineage: Bacteria > Planctomycetota > Phycisphaerae > Sedimentisphaerales > Anaerobacaceae > CAJVYK01. The sequence continues at coordinate 23,107 of CAJVYK010000008.1, read as the reverse complement.
ATTAGTAGTATATAACGCAAAATCCTTTATTGACAGGCCTTTGTTGGCAAAAAAAACCGAAAAAACAGCAAAAAATCCGATAAGTTTTGCTGTTTTAACACTACTCTCGTCCTGACATCGTCAAATCAACCAATCCGTCCGATAAAAATATATTTTATTACCCGACTGGCCAGTCAATCTACTTGACAGCTTAATCGATTGCCCTTAGAATAACGGATATACTTCACGGCTATTTAATAAGGGGACATTACGGATGGCAAAAGGCACCACAAAAAAAGTGGCGTTTATTTCTTCCTACCGGCCAAGAAAATGTGGAATTGCGACTTTTGCGTCGGACCTTATCGAAAATGTCACCTCGTCGGCCAAGGGCGAATTCGAGCCGCTGGTAGTGGCAATGCGGTCGGAAGACCAAAAATACGACGACCCGGTTAAGTTCGAAATCCGCCAAAATGTGAAAAACGATTATATCTGTGCTGCCGATTATATCAATTTCAGCCACGTTGACGTGATTTCCGTCCAGCACGAGTTCGGCCTCTTCGGCGGCGAAGCCGGCTCATATTTGAGCTTGTTACTCAATCGGCTGAACGCTCCCATAATAACAACCCTGCATACGGTACTTGACGACCCAAACCCGGCTTACTACAAATCGTTAGTGGACGTCTGCAACGCCTCCTACAAAGTAATCACTATGAATGAACGCGGCGTTGGCATGCTGGCCGACATCTACGGCATAACCGGCAAAAAAGTCCAGCTCATCCCTCACGGCATTCCGGATTTATCTTTCGTTGACAATAACTACTACAAGCACAAATTCGGTATGGAAGGGCGAAGGACGATTTTGACATTCGGCCTGCTTAATAAGAACAAAGGCATAGAGGTTATGCTCAGGGCTATGCCGTCTATAATCGAGGCCGAGCCATCCGTTCTGTACATAGTTCTTGGAATGACACATCCATCTGTATTGAAGCAAGACGGCGAATCTTATAGATTCAGTCTGCAGCGCATGGTAAAGGAATTAGGCTGCAGCGAACATGTGATATTTCATAACAGGTTCGTAAGTGACGAAGAACTTCATAACTTTTTGTGTGCAGCCGATATTTATGTTACTCCGTACCTGAATAGAGAACAGCTCACCAGCGGCACACTATCCTTTGCTGTCGGCACAGGTAAAGCGGTTGTCTCGACCCCCTACTGGGCGGCTATGGAACTGCTGGCCGATGGCCGAGGTAAACTGGTGCGGTTCGGCGACTCGAACCAAATAGTCGAGGCAATAACCGAAATTCTGCAGGATGAATCGTTATTTTATTCGCTGCGAAGAAAGGCGTATGACTACGGCAGGTCGAGAACCTGGCCCAAAATCGGCCAGGCCTACTGGAAATTATTCAACGCAAAACGGCTGCCGGTCCGTATTATTGCCAAGACAGCCCCATCATCAACTGAGACAACGTCAAGTATTCAAGTTCCTGAACCGTCGTTAGCCCACTTGAAAAAACTAACCGATGATACAGGGCTGTACCAGCACGCCAAATTTACAGTCCCGAATCGCGAATACGGCTACTGCACAGACGACAACGCCAGAGCGGTAATTGCGATGACCGAGTACTACGCCCAATACCCTGAGCCGGAGGCTCGGCAGCTTCTCGATATATATTTGTCTTTTATCCTGCATTCGCAAAATAGTGACGGCTCAATCAAAAACTTTATGAACTTTGATAGAACATGGCTGAAAAATGAATCTGGCAGTGATGCTCTTGGCAGGGTATTGTGGGCACTGGGAACGGTTATGGCAAGACCGCCTTCGCCCTCGTATCTGCCGATAATCAAAGACTGCTTCGACAAGTCCGTAAAGCGTGTGGAGCTGCAGTATCCAAGGGGTATGGCATATTCGATACTCGGTATGAGTGATTATCTCAAACAGTTCCCAGGTGCCAGTGACATCAAGCGCCAGTTGTCAATAGCTGCAGACGAGCTTGCAGCCTTGTATAAAGAAAACAGTTCCCCCGATTGGCAGTGGTTCGAGGGTAAGCTGACTTATGACAACGCCGTTTTGCCGTACGCATTGTTTGTTGCAGGGTTGAGCTTCGGAGATAAATACCTCGAAATTGCAGAAGAGACGTGTGAATTCCTGTTGGCAAACACTTTTAACAGCGAGCATTTCAGCTTCATCGGCTGCAAAGGATGGTATGAGCGAGGCGGAACAAGGGCCACATTCGACCAGCAGCCAATAGAAGTTGCAAGTACGGTTATGATGCTAAGGGCTGCTTATGATGCCACTCAAAACAGTAAGTTTTTAACACTTCAAAGGAAAGCCTTTGATTGGTTCCTCGGCGAAAATGATTTGCACATTCCGGTTTATAACTTCAGAACTAAAGGATGTCATGATGGTCTTATGCGAGGCGGGGTTAATATCAATCAGGGAGCGGAGAGTATGCTCAGTTTTCTGTTGAGCATGTTGGCTGTAGTCGAAAGTTACGTTATAGTTGACAAAATCGCAGGGAGTACGGATGTATTGCAGAAAAGGGCCTCCGCAGGGCAAGCCCTGTACCGCTCTGGTGCAGGGCAAGCCGGCATCACAGAGCAAACACAAAAACCAATACCGATAGAAAGCATACCCGCTAAAACCAAACCTGAAAAAAAGCAAGCTGAAGAATTCGCCTGACGCCGAAAACCCTAATCTTTCAAGAGATCGGGAAGCAGAATTCAATGTAGTTCGGTAGGCGGGTTATTTTACTGGTCCAGGATCTCGGCGCCTTTCTCGCCAACCCACGTAACATCCTCACCTATGCCCTGAACAGTTTGACAGCCCACCAATGAAAACATCACAATAATTAAAGCGACCACCAAAAGTATTTTTTTAGTCATTTTCTCAAACTCCCTTTTGTTATTGACTATTTATTATTGACTATTTACTATTTAAAAAAAAGATAGCAACTACGAATTAACACAAAAGCTCATAGCTGGAATTAAAAATGATAAGCAGTGAATAGTCAATTTTAAAATAGCTTAAAATGAAAGTTGCCAGCTTTAATGTCAACTCCCTGCGTGTTCGCCTGGGACTGCTGCTTGCCTGGCTCGCCGAGCATCAGCCGGACATTCTTTGCGTCCAGGAAACCAAGGTTCAGGATATCGATTTCCCAGCCGATGCGTTCAAGAAGACAGGGTACAAATATGCCTTCAAGGGCCAAAAAAGCTATAACGGCGTAGCTATCTTCAGCAGAAGCCAAATCTCAAACGCTGAATTCGGCTTCAACGATGAGCCCAAAGACCAGGCCCGCCTTATAAAGGCTGAAATTAACGGCATTGCAATCGTCAACACCTATATCCCGCAGGGGTACTTGCCTGAGTCTGAAAAGTTCGAATACAAATTAAATTGGTTTAATCGCCTGCGCAGGTATTTCGACAAAAATTTCAAGCCCACCGACCCCGTCATTTGGGTGGGCGATTTCAATGTGGCCCCGGAGCCGATAGATGTCTATGACCCCCAGCGTTTATCAGAACACGTTTGCTTCTGCCCGGAGGTTACTGATGCTCTGAATGAAGTGATGCAGTGGGGCTTTGTCGATGTGTTTAGAAAACACTGCTCCGAGCCGGGCCAATATACGTTCTGGGACTATAGAATGAGAAATTCGGTCAGTCGCAATCTGGGCTGGCGATTAGACCATATTATGGCTACCGAACCGCTGGCAAAAAAGAGTATCGACTGCTACATAGATAAAAAACCGCGACTTGCAGAGCGGCCCAGCGACCATACGCCCATTGTCGCTGAGTTCGACTGGTAAATAAACAAGTTCACCGACAGGCCTATTCCCCCAATGCTTTTAAGAACTCCTCAAGCGTTATCCCTGCCCTTGCAATGAGACTTCGCAAAGTGCCACGAGCCACCTCGGAATGATTGGGTACCGATAGTGTCGCTATATGCCCTTCCTTAGTCAGGATGATGTGACTGCCTCGTTGACGAGCAACATCCCAGCCAAGTTTTTCAAAGGCCTTGATAACCTCTCTTGGCCTTAATAGCGGCACCGGAGACATTAGACACTAACCTCCACCTGATGGGTAGTCACAGTAAGAGGCATACCTTTTTCAGCTCGCACTTCAAGACATTCCTTGATTGCTTCTCGAATGTTGTTCTCAGCGTCCTGTTCGGTCTTACCCTGACTCACACAGCCGGGGATAGACGGACATTCAGCGATGAATACCCCGTCTTCATCTTGAAATATAGTGATAAGAAACTTCATATTCTTTTTCCTCCTTTATCCCCAATACAACAACAAATAACATATATACATTGGTGATATTTGATAAAAACCACTGGGGAACGAGGATTTGAACCTCGACTAACTGATTCAGAGTCAGTCGTGCTACCGTTACACTATTCCCCATCCAGTGCTTAGTTGTGAGTTCGTAGTTCATAGTTCAACTACGAACCACAAACTACTTTACATCCAACAGGCCAATCTTGCAAGAATATTAACTTTTCTCGATCTGATTATGCAGTACAAGATACGATTGACAGCTGCCAAACCAATCGCTAATCTATTTTTATGGTTCGGCTTTTCCAAATCACAGTTTTGAGCTGTGCATGCTTGCTGCTGACAGGCTGCAACAGCCCTGAGAAAAACGAGTCTATATGGCGGCACGTCAAAATTGGCGATATAGCCCCCTCTCAAAGTAACAGACGATTAGGCGGACAATTGTTAAAAACGATAAATTTTGATGTCTATATTTTTGAAATACCAGCCGAGAACATCAGCGCATTAGACGATATTTGGCAGGTACTACATACAAAACAACTGCAGTTTAATGATTACGACGCATTCGCCGCCAACTCATTTTCAGCCGGCTTCGGCCAAATCCAAATGTGGAATGAAGTTGCCGGTTTGTTGCGTGCCGCCGGCGGTAAAAAAATAGAGACAGTTTCGCTGTTGTTAGCTGACGGCCAGGCCAATGACCTTATCATTGCAAGATTATACAGGAAACAAACCATCTTTTATGTCTCAACCGATGACTCAATCGAAGGGGCGACCGTTGGGCCGGGTGAACTTGTCCTGCGGATAAAAGCTGAAAAGATTCCCGGCTCAAGAGGCGTATGCAATGTCAATGCTCAGCCGGTATTTCCATCACCGATAAGGAACGCAATCCCGCAATTAGCGGCTCGCGAAAAATCGGGCGAGTTCCTTTTTACTTCCGCCGGCTTCGGATTGAAAATGAGCCCTGGCGATTTTGTCTTCTTAGGGCCGGTAAAATACACCGACCAAATAACTTTAGCCGGCTTATTTTTCAGCAAAGACGAACGCAAACCAGCTATCAGAACCTATCTAATTGTTTGTACCAGGATAAACGATTGAGCCGCTGTATGTCCAGTCCAACCGTAACATTAACCCAATGCACCAACTATGGCCGGGGCAAAATCGCTGAGGCGATACAAAAACATTTCGAACTCCTCGGCGGACTGGAAAAATTTATAAGTCGCGGCGATACCGTCCTGCTTAAGCCGAATTTCATCGCTCCCAGAGCCCGCCGTTGTGCCACCCAAACCGACCCAGCGATAATCATCGAGACCGCTCGGCTCCTGAAAGATTTCGGTGCAAAGCCCTTCATCGGCGACTCACCTGCCTGGGGTAATGTGTTCACCTGCATAAAGGCGCTAAACATGGAAGAGGACTTAAAGAAATTAGCCGTGCCTGTAAAACAACTCGATAAGCCAAAGAAGTGCCGAATAGGAACAGATAACACCACAGTCGGCATAAGCTCGGTTGCACTCGATGCCGAGACAATTATAAATTTAGCCAAGTTCAAAACGCATCAGCAGTTAGTGGCGACATTTGCAGTTAAGAATATGTTCGGCTGTGTCAGCGGTAAGCAAAAAGCTTATTGGCATTTTGCGAAAGGTAAAAATGCCGACGATTTTTGCGAATTACTCATCGGGATATATAAATTTCTAAATCCCGCCTTGACCATAATCGATGCTGTTACAGCTATGGACGGCCCCGGGCCGATTCGCGGCAGAGCCAGGCCGCTGGGTTGGCTCATCGGCGGAACCGACCCAATTGCCTGTGAAATCGTCTGTGCCAAACTGGTCGATGTCGAGCCGGAAGAGATGCCGATTATCAAAACAGCGAAACAAACGGGTTTCGGCTGTTGCGACCTGGACAAAATAAAAATCGTAGGCGATTCATTGCCGGAAAACGTATGTACAGATTTCGAATTGCCAGAGCCGGTTCCAATAAGGTTTTCATTATTACACGTCTGCAAAAGCATCTGCAAACAAATATTACTCTTAGCCGGATCCGCGGTAGAAAAATTCCAATCTCGCCGCCGTTAACCTGGATTGACACATCCGGTTTGTTCAGCTAATATCTATGCTATGCGGGCAAAATCCATAAACATCCTTGGTATTGAAACCAGTTGTGATGAAACTGCTGCGGCGGTTGTCGCCAATGGCAAGACTATCAAATCCTCTATAATAGCTTCGCAGACCAAACTGCACGAAAAATACGGCGGTGTTGTCCCCGAAATAGCATCCCGCGCACACATCGAAAAAATATACCCCGTCATAGCTGAGGCAATCGAACAGGCCAATATCAGCAAAGACGAAATAGACGCAATCGCCATCGCAAATCAGCCCGGCCTGACCGTTGCCCTAATCGTAGGCGTTACCGCTGCTAAAACTCTTAGTTTCATCTGGGACAAGCCCCTGATAGCAATCAATCATCTGCACGCTCATCTGCAATCGGCGATGCTGACTGAGCAAAATCTAAAACTGCCCGCTGTTGCTTTGATAGTATCGGGCGGACATACCTGTCTTTATGATGCCGAATCTGCTCTGGAGTTAAAGCTGCTCGGCTCTACTATTGACGATGCCGCCGGCGAGGCCTTTGACAAAGTTGCAACAATCCTGAAATTACCCTATCCCGGCGGCCCTGCTATCGAAAGAATCGCAAAAGAAGGAAATCCAGACGCAATCGAATTCCCTCGCTCAATGTTAGGGGCCGAGTCGCTGGATTTTTCCTTCAGCGGGATTAAAACCGCAGTGCTGTATTACTGCCGCGGCCAGGATATGAAAGGCGAAAATAAAGTCGATTCGATGAGTGAAAACGAAATAGCCGACATTGCAGCATCATTTCAGGCGGCGGTGGTCGATGTGCTCGTAAAGAAAACGCAGCGGGCTGCCGAAAGAATCGGCGCCGAAACCATCCTGCTCGGCGGCGGAGTAGCAGCGAACAGCCGACTGCGAGCCGGCCTGCGAGAAATGTGTAACTCGAATACCGACGCAAAAAAACTGCTCATCGCACCAAAACAGTATTGCACCGACAATGCGGTTATGGTAGCTTCACTGGCATATTACAAATTCAAAGCCGGTCTCTTTGCAGACCTAACTCTTGAACCGAAAGCGTATAGTGAATAGTCAGCAATTAAAAAAATTGTTAGAGCAGGTTAAGAACGGCGAAATCGATATTGACCGGGCGATTGAGAAACTGCGGCTGTTGCCGTTCGAGGATTTGGGCTTTGCCTGCATCGACCATCATCGCCAGATTCGCCGCGGCTTCCCCGAAGTCATCTACTGCCCCGGCAAAACTACTGAACAGATAGTTAAAATCTTCTCGAGCTTAGCTGAGAAAGACAATAACGTTTTAGCCACCAGAGCCGAGGAGCATATTTTCGAGGCGCTGGCCAAAACAAAGAAATTCCCGCAGGTACGATACGAAAAATTGGCCAGGGCGATTGTCCTGGAGCAGAAGAAAATACCAAACTCCAAGGCCGTTTTACCGATAGTTACCGCAGGGACCGCTGATTTGCCAGTCGCAGCCGAGGCAAAAGTTACCGCTGAGATTATGGGCCAACGGACAGAGCTGATTGCCGATGTCGGGGTAGCCGGCCTGCACAGATTACTCACAGCTCTGCCGAAGCTGCAAAACGCCAACATTATCATTGTCGTAGCAGGAATGGAAGGGGCATTGGCCGGCGTGGTAGGCGGGATGGTTGACTGCCCGGTAATTGCTGTGCCGACCAGTGTCGGCTTCGGTGCCAGCTTTGGCGGAATCGCTGCCCTTTTGACGATGCTGAACAGTTGTGCCGCCGGCGTTACCGTTACTAACATCGACAATGGCTTTTCCGCAGGCATAACCGCAACTCTTATAAACAGAAAAATAGAAGCAGGAAAATAAAAAAAGGAGACAGAATACAGGAGAATTGAGACACAAGACTTCAGGCTCAATACCAGAGACTAACGACCTGCCGGGGGCCAGGTGCGATATTATCCATACCTCACATTCTTGGCGAAGCTGCTAACGGTGCGGTTGGGCTGCGCGCGAAGCGAAGCGCGTCGGCTGCAACCACGTGTTGGGTGCGTGTTTGGATTGGAAAGCCCCCGCTTTGACCTGCCGAATCTTCAGGGATACAATGAAGCACTACCAATCTACTTGCAGGCTGCAATTACTGCTTCCCGCCAACTTGAAATCAACGAAAGAAGCGGCTTTAAATCCGAGCCATCGTTGTTTGACCACAGTATGTCTGCGGCCTTACGACACGGGAACTCATCGTTCTCTTCTATGCCAGCGGCACGAAGAATAGAAACTGTCTTTTGGTGCCGACCTTTTGCTGACCAACTATTCCATTCATCGTGATGCTTAAAGTAATTCGCAATGGCGTCGCAGAGTTCCATCCTTGTTACCGCTGACCCTGCCAACCTATCACCGTAATCTTTGAGCAATCGTTCCTTTGTCAGTTCGCTACCAGCCCCCTTGAGTTTATAGGCATCAGAGACTGTTCCGGCGATATAGGTTTGGGCCGTCACAAACGCTATGCCCAATAAACTCTCCGTATGTTCCAGAGCGTCATCTATTTCAAACTCCTCTTGCGCTTTGCTGAAATCACACCGTACGTCCTTCAGACCGTCGGACAGTGCTTGAAAGATGCGTTTGGTTGAAGAAAAACGCCAATCAGTAGCGTAATATGAGCAGTGGGTCACGGTTGGATAACCCCTCTAATAGAGTGTGGTACATAATTCGGGGTCAGATCACGGTCACTTTGTTTGATTGCGGTAAAGTCCCCGATCATACTCTTACCTGATGCTTTCGAATCAGAATAATTCTTTAATTAAATCGCCTTTGTTTATTTTGAAATGGCCGGCGATATCGCTCAAAATGCTACTCAATGTGCCTATTTTAAGATATTTATGGGCAGGGATAGTGATGTGGTGTTCGCCTTTCACAGTAGTGGTAAGTCGTATGTGACTGCCGGTTTGCCTGGTTATTTCATAGCCGTATTTTTTAAGAAGTTTTGCGAGTTCTTCGCCGCTGATTTCTCGGGGAAGTTTCATATTGTTATTACTTCATCTTTTACTATATGTAAGCGTACAATATGGGGAATTTCCTTTACGTCAAGGTGGCATTTTATCGCATCTTTGATATTTTCTTTTAACTCGTCTAATGTTTCACCTTCGGTATAAATAGAGTAACCGAGAGATTTAGCGGTGTAACCACCTTCATCAGAATTTTCAACGATAAATATAATTTCACTCATAGGTTTTAATCTCTGCGAAAACCGGCGGACTCTTTTACCGCTGATCCTAAATACCGCTGATCCCAAACAAATTCTTCACTTTATTTCCCTATTATAAACATCCCTGCCTGCTTGTCCAATCTTTTATTGACCGGCGATGACCTATTTTTGGGGGCGGTGAGGGGCAACCTGCCAAAGTCCTGCAAAAAATAACTCCTATGTGCCGATAAATGCAATCCCGGATTTTCAATTTGTATTAGATTTTTATTGAAAAATAGGCAGAATTTGGTATAATATCAACGTGGGCTTTGAAAGCACATGTTAGCTCCCGCCAGGGGCGGCAAGCACGCGGAGAACCACACGCGAGGGGACAGCAGTTCCAGTCAAATTTAGTCGTACAGTCAGGCATCCTGAGGATTAATAAATGGTCAATAACCATTTAACCAATTAAGTAATCTATGCTGCGACATACGACATACGATATACGATTATGCAAAACAAAGCCAATTTCCGAAACGACAAAATGAAGCAACCTTTTATTTCATAAAGGATTATGAAAATGAAATCGCCCTCAGGCTCCCAAAAAACAAAGCCAAATAAAGCCAATTTCAAACGTGACCTTGCAAAAATGGGTCATCACGAGTTTATTGACCATATCCTGCATTATTTGTAATATACTGCTCGAAAGGAGTTTGTATGCAGTTGATAGAAACGATACCGAAATTAAAGCCGCGCGCTCTGGACGCTCATAAGGGTGATTTCGGCAGGGTCTGTATCATAGCCGGCAGTTCTGGTATGAGCGGAGCGGCAGCTCTTGCAGGACGAGCCGCCCTGCGAGCCGGCGCCGGCCTTGTGAGAGTGGCAATACCAGAAAGTATCCTGCCGATAGTCGCATCTATAGAGCCATCCTTTACCACTATTCCACTACCCGAAGACAGCGCCGGTCGAATATCCGCAAGGGCAATCAATATCATTCTTGATGCCGTCAGCGAAAATGACGCCTTAGCGTTTGGCCCGGGAGTTGGAGTCAGCAATGCAATAAAATCAATCCTTGAGACCCTCATCCAACAGGAGCAACTGCGTTTGGTTGTAGATGCCGACGGCCTAAACAACCTGAGCAGGATAAAGAATTGGCCCGGCAAACTGAAAGCAAAGCTGATTTTGACGCCACACCCCGGCGAAATGAAAAAATTATGGTCAGCTCTTTTCAGAGAACAAATGCCACCCGACCGCCAACAGCAGGCAGTCCAATTGGCACAGCACAGCGAAACTGTTGTGGTCCTGAAAGGGGCGGGGACCGTCGTCGCCGACGGCCAAAGGGTTTATACCAATAAAACAGGTAACCCCGGTATGGCCACAGCCGGATCAGGCGATGTGCTGACAGGGGTTATAACCGCACTCGCAGGCCAGGGCCTAAACAGCTTCGACGCAGCGGTTCTGGGCGTTTACATCCACGGATTAGCAGGTGATATAGCGGCAAAAAGAATCGGCCAGGTCAGCTTGACTGCCACCGATATAATACAGGCATTAGGCGATGCTTTTATGAGAAGTTAAACGGTACTCTTATAAAATTAGCGGTTTTTTTCTACAAGCGGACTTAAATTGTCCTTTACATACTAATTAGAGTACCCTATAGTATTCATAATGAAAAAATCGCTTGCGCATCTGCCGAAACAGAAAAGACACGAGCTTTTGCTCATTACTGAAATAATCTGCGAAAAATTTCCCGATGTTCAGATGATAATTCTTTTTGGCAGCTACGCCCGTGGCGACTGGGTCGAAGATGTTTACACGGAAGGCCACATCACCTACGAATACAAATCCGATTTCGACATCCTCGTCGTTACCAGTTCCAAGAAACACGCTAACAACACCGGTCTGCAGGAAAAAGTCGAGACCTGCATCTACCACAACGTACAAATAAAAACCGACGTCCATATCATCTACCACCACCTCAAGCAGATCAATGTCCGCCTGTCCGAAGGGCAGTACTTCTTCTCGGACATCAAAAAGGAAGGCATTCTGCTGTACGATTCGAAAAAATTTAAACTCGGCCGGCGACGCCACCTCGACCCTCTTGAGCGTAAGAAAATAGCAGAAGAAGACTTCAAACAATGGTTCAAAAGCGCAAAAGAGTTCTACGATTCGTTCAAAACGAACTTTGACAGTCGCCGTTATAAATTAGCTACCTTCGAATTGCATCAGGCCACAGAACGCTTTTACGTCGCAACTTTACTGGTCTTCACAGGTTACCGCCCGAAACTGCACGATATTTCAAAACTTGGCCGACTGGTCGCCGCCTGCCACCCCGGATTTTTAACTGTTTTTCCGCGAGCGACCGCTGAGCAAAAACGCGTGTTTAAATTACTGAAAAAGGCCTACATCGATGCCCGGTACAAGGCCTCGTACAAAATCAAAAAAGCTGAGCTTAAATACCTCGCAGAGCGGGTACAGAAACTTCAAAAACTAACAAAACAAATCGGTAAAAAGAAAATCAATTCATTCGTGTAGGGATTTCGCTGCCGCTCTTTCTACAGACTCCTTTAGCACAGATAACCGTTGTAGCCGGGAATAGGAAGAAGCGTTAGTATAAAACGAATTTGCTTGCAATACCGGCTGGTTTCTTGTAAATTGCGGGCGAATTTGACGCAAAGCAAGTATTTCGGCGGCGTAGCTCAGCTGGTTAGAGCATGGGATTCATAAGCCCAGGGTCGTTGGTTCGAATCCAACCGCCGCTAATAAATAGTTTATAGTTATGAGTTCATAGTTCGTAGCTGATTTTCCCTTAACTCAAAACTCAAAACTAAGAACTCAAAACTAAAAATGCCCCCATCGTCTAGCGGCCTAGGATACATGGTTCTCATCCATGTGACAGGGGTTCGATTCCCCTTGGGGGTAGTGCCGGCTCGCCGGCACAGAGCAGGTGAGCATTTGAACAGTGGAACAGGTGAAGATGCGAAACTGCGGTCAACTGTTCTACTGCTCAAATGTTCTACTTTCAGTAACTGTTTTCGGTTGATTATTGCATTGCCCCGGAAATGGGCGGAGGTAAACAGGATGACACAGAGAGAAATAGAATATAGCACACAAAAGGGTAAACTAAAAACATCCAAAGCTTTGTTCTACGAATGGTGAATGCTAAACGAGTCTGTAGTAAGAATTTTGCCTTTGAGCAATGAATGACAGCAAAGAAGATGAGCGGTTTATGAATATGGCGGCTGAGGCAGCCAGGGTTGCCGAGGACAACGGCGATGTACCAATTGGGGCGGTTATTGTTTTCGAAAACAGGATAATCGCCAGAGCGTACAATCAAAAAGAACAACTTCAAGACCCGACGGCTCACGCTGAAATTATCGCCCTGACCCAGGCGGCGGCAGCTCTGCAAAGCTGGCGACTAAATGGCTGTACGATATATGTTACACTTGAGCCGTGCCCTATGTGCGCGGGGGCGCTCGTGCTTAGCAGAATGAACCGACTTGTCTATGGCTGTGACGACCCCAAAGCGGGCGCATGCAAAAGCATGTACAACATTGTACAGGATGGGCGACTCAACCACCGCCTTGAAGTTACCGGCGGCATTATGGAAGATCAATGCCGAGGGCAGTTGCAGGAGTTCTTTGCGAAACGACGAATAGAAAACAAAAATAACAATAAAGTGTGCGACTTTTAGTTATTTGTCTTCGCCTGCCGCCAGAACACAAAGACCAGAACGCCCAGCACCACACAGGGTACAGAATCACCCAAAAACCACAGAACAGGCATCCCAACTGCCAGTCCCGTTATCCCACAAACCAGACCTACGAACACTGAAGCCAGGCCCGAGAACGGTACAAGCACTCCATAGTCCATAGGACGCAGGGCCAGAATGATAAAAAAAACTCCCACAGCAGCGTACGTAGCGGACATAAGACGAACCGCGTACATGACCAGCGGCGAATCCGGAAGCGATTCAACCCCGAAGCATCTGGCAATGGATTCCAATGCCGAGACAGGCAGGAACATTCCAAATACGCTCACCAGGCACAAAATACCGGTTATCCACAGACAGATTTTTAATGCACGCATTCGCAACCCCTTTCAATGAATAATAAACTTTCTGTTATTTATTTTTCACTGTCTCATTCAATTCAGCGATGCGAAGCCACGGCTTTTTTAATTCTCGTATAATGCTAATCTATTATATCTTTACTCGAGTCTGTCCGCCATATATTTTTAGTCCTGAGATTATGGCAGATAGTTCATAACGCTAAATTGGTTGCAGAAACGCTGTGCCGATGCTATATTACCGAGATTGATTTGGAGAGGTGTCCGAGTGGCTTAAGGAGCAGCCTTGGAAAGGCTGTGTAGGGCATGTCCCTACCGCGGGTTCGAATCCCGCCTTCTCCGTTTTAGTTCATAGGTAGTCTTAATAATCAATTAGAAATGCGAATAGCTCTGGGACAATTTAACGCCCTTGTGGGTGATTTGGCTGGTAACGCCGAGAAGATGCGCGGTATCTATACGGAGGCGCTTCGGTCGGATGTGGATTTGCTGGCCTTTCCGGAATTAGCTGTCTGCGGTTACCCGCCGGAAGATTTGCTGTTGAAGAAGCACTTTTTAGAGGACAACCGCACAGCCGTAGAGAAACTCGCCGCCGACTGCCCGGATAAAACCATAATAGTCGGCTTTGCCGAAAGCTATCAGGGTAATAGTTATAATTCCGCTGCTATATTACAAACCGGCCGGATAAGCGAAATTTATCGAAAGGGCCTGCTGCCCAATTACGGCGTATTCGATGAGCGAAGGTACTTTAGTTGCGGCACTGAGCCGGCAGTAATCAACATAGGCGACCTCAACATTGCTATCACCATTTGCGCCGACATCTGGAGCCTCGAATGGCTGGACAGTTTTCTCAGGCCGGAAGGGCGAATCCAAATGGTTCTGAATATCTCCGCTTCGCCCTTTTATATGGGCAAAATTCGAAAAAGAGAAGAGACAGTCAGCCGGTGTGCGAAAAGATTTAATTGTGCCGTCTCATATTGCAACCTTGTTGGCGGCCAGGACGAACTGGTATTCGATGGCCGAAGTATGTTCGCCGATTCGACAGGAAGGCTTGTATGTCAAGCTAATGCTTTTGATGAGGATTTGTTAATTGCCGAGATTATCCCCGCCGGCGACAGAGTTGTGCAGGTCAAGCCGGCACAACCCACAGCCGACCAGCCGGCTGGGTCGGTTGATGAAGTCTATCAGGCCCTCGTGCTCGGAACAAGAGATTATGCCCGAAAAAACGGCTTCAGGAAAACCCTGCTCGGCCTTAGCGGGGGTATAGATTCTTCCGTTGTCGCCGCTATTGCCGTCGCTGCTTTGGACGCTGAGAATGTTGTCGGAATCACAATGCCCTCGAAATTCAACAGCCCCGATACGATAAGCGATGCCGAGAAGCTGGCAAAGAATTTGGGTATCGAATTTTTAACCGTTCCGATTGAGCCGGTACTTGAGCAATTCAACCAGGCATTAAAACAAGTCCCCGGCTGGGACAGCAAAGGTATTGCCTACGAAAACTTGCAGGCCAGAATTCGCGGCAGTATCCTGATGTCACTGAGCAACAGTACCGGCTCTTTAGTATTGACGACCGGTAACAAAAGCGAAACCGCCGTCGGCTACGCTACTCTTTACGGCGACACGGCCGGCGGCTTTGCCGTGATAAAAGATGTACCTAAAACTCTCGTTTACAAATTAGCTGAGCACATAAACAAAATAAACAGTCGGGAAATTATACCTGCGGATGTAATAAGCAGGCCGCCCAGTGCCGAGCTTAAGCCGGACCAAAAAGACAGTGACGCCCTGCCGGATTACGATTTGCTCGATAAAATCCTCAAAGGCTACGTGGAAGAGGACAAATCCGCGCAGCAACTCGCCGAGGCCGGTCTGCCGCAGGACGTGGTACATAACGTTATTCGTATGGTTGACCGTAACGAATATAAAAGAAGGCAATCTCCGCCGGGAGTAAAGATTACACCAAAGGCCTTCGGCAGAGACAGGAGACTGCCGATTACAAATCGTTACAGCTCCTGCAATGATATGAGGCATTAAGTAAGGTATTTGGAAGATTTCAATGACTTTATCTGGCCGGCAAAAGCTAACCATAATCCCATTACTGCTTTATTGGCCCGCGATTTTTATCGCCACACATATCCCCAAAGTACCGCTCTGGGTTATCCGTGCGCATATGTCCGACAAAACCCTTCATTACATTGCTTATCTTGTTTTGGTTTTTCTGCTGTGGTTTGCAATCAGTCCGTACAAGAAGGTAAGATGGCGCAGAGCCGCCGTATGGTGGGTACTTTTTGTGGTGGCCTGGTATGGGGTTGTTGACGAATGGCTTCAGGGCTACGTAGGACGAAACCCGGATGTTGTGGATTTCTTAGCTAACCTGACAGGTGCGATTACAAGCTTAATTGTGCTTTCGATTTTCCCGTTTTGGCCTGCGTCTCTTGTGCTGACAGGTATTGTAATCTTCGTTTTAACAACTTTTATGCAGGCGAACATGGCTGACCGGCTGCCTGTAACAAATGCAGCGTTTCATCTATGTGCCTATGGGTTTTTCAGCCTGCTGTGGACTCGATGCCTGCACCATCTGCTGCCGACAAAAGCTCCACAACCCAAATGGCTGGCAGCAGCATTAGCAGTGCCGACAAGTTTCCTGTTAGCGGTGGAATTGTCTTCTGCGGTCGCCGGCAATGGTTTCAGACTCTGGTGCGTAATCATCTCCGCTGCAGGAATCGCCGCCGTTGTTATTACAATTTTTCTGATAGCATTTTTTCGCCAAAACTCTACTCAAAAATTGTCATCCGGCAACACTTGATGCTTTTTGAAAGGTTTATACAGCGGGTCGCCTATCAAAACCATCTGCCACGAATTAAACGGCTTCGTATGGTAATATGCCTCGACAAGACTGCATCCGTTAAATAGCTCAGCGAAAAACGTCTTTGGCTGTGGAAATGCGGAAAGGTATGGTTCAGCCACCGCTCCTAAGGTTGCGGTTATCCCGTCTTTGAGCATAGCCGGACACCACTGACTGCTGTTCGGGTCGCGAAGGTCAATCGCCTCCCAGCTTGCGATATGGTAGCCGATCGCACCATCAACAAAGTCAAAGGCATCCACGTACTTTTTTAAACTGTACCAGCCGCAATAAATAGCTGTACGAGGGCACGTTTCAAGCTCGAAAAGTTTTTCTGTCCGCTCTTCAATCACGGGCATTTGCTTTCGAGTTTTTATCATCACCGCCAGGTCCCGCAAAGACTGGTCAAAGTAGCCGAACGAATAGGGATTTTTATCATTTGCAATACCCCGTGAATCGATATAGGCGATACCTCGCAACCCTGTTTTCTCTGCTGCCAGTGCCTTATCGACAAGGCCCTTGGCTATATTAAAGCCGGGCCCATCAAGACGGCTAACCATAAGCGTTTTGAAGTCCCAATACGGTGGGTTGTCCTTTAGCCTATTCGGCTGCCATTGATAAAGTTCGTAGTCGCCGAATTGCACCATTGATAATTCACTATCTACAGAAGCGTTTGTTTTTTTGCCGGCGATACGGTCAATACCGGATTGCAGCCGGGCAAGTCTGCGATTGCTTTTTTTCTTCTGCTCAGCCGAGGCCTGCCTGTTGCCGGCAGGGCTGTTCTGCTCTAACTGCTCAATCTTGTTTTTTTCCTGCTCAGCCAGTTTTTTCAATTGTTTTAGTTCGTCTTTTTTGCCTTTTAGCTGTCCGCGTTTTCCCACCTTGATTGGCACACCGTAAGTTGTCAGCAGGCATCTGATTTTGCCGGCAAATTCAGGACTGGCTAATCTGCTGCGAATTGGCTCGGCAAGCTGTTTTTCATAGTTGTCTCTGGTGATTGTATCACTAAGGCTTGTTCCTAAAGGCAGGGCAAGAATATTGGCCGTCGGCACAGCTCGCTTTTCGCAGTAGTATTGAGCAATCTGTACGGATGCCGCAATATCACTGTTTGCAATAACTAAAATCTCATCGGGCTCTAAGGCAAACCCCACTGCTGCTATCCAGAAAACCAACGAAAAAATTACACCCGTCCTGATTGGCATTTGCTGTTTTTTCAATAGTCAATTTTTCTATTCCGGCCCGTATGACCTGTATGGCAGATTGGCCGGATAATCCTGAATCACTTCATCGTAATCATCGAACCAGTAAGCGTTCGGATTACACTTAAAAGCCATAAAACGGCCGCGGTCTTCATCACAAGCCGCCCTGTGATATTTGAAATAAACCGTATCTTCGGTTTTGCCGACGACTTCTATTTTGCCGCTCGAATGCGACATTACAAACCGGGCCCGCTTTGCCAGGCCCGACACATACCCATTAGCCTGCTCTGCAATTTCATAGCCCTGTTCAATCGGTACTGTATAAGCTCTGTTTCCCAGAGCCGGGCGACACTGGAATACATAATAGGGCACCGCACCAATAAAAGACAGTTTGGCAAACAGCTCCGCCAGAACTTCAGGGTCATCGTTGACGCCTTTGATGAGGGGTGTTTGATTGGCTATGACAGCACCGCACCTTTGCAGCAGGCCAACCGCCTTGATAGCGACATCTGTTAGCTCCCGCGGATGGACGAAGTGAGTCATAAAATATATCTTTTTCTTTTCCGTGCTGTACTTGTGAACCAATTCCAGCAGAGCCGGGTCGTCGACAATCCGGTACGGATTGAATGCCGGCATTTTTGTCCCGATGCGAATTATCTGGACGTGGTCGATTTGTCTTATTTGCCGGATGATATTCTCAAGCTTTGATGATTTAAGTGCCAGCGGGTCTCCTCCGGTCAACAGCACATTGGTTATTTCGGTATGTTGCCGTATATAGTGCAATGCCGTCGGCAGGTCTTGCAGACATTCCCTGTGCGACTTTATGAAAACTCGCTTGCGGAAGCAGTACCGGCATATACCCTCACAAACATTACTTACCAAAAGCAGTACAGTGGAATTATATTTGTGCTCGAGGCCGGGTATAATCGTATAGGTTTTTTCATCCGAAGGGTCAAGCCGACCCCATTCGTCAAGCTCTCTTATATCTGGGATTATAATCCTGCGTATCGGGTCATTGGGGTCGTCCCAGTTGATAAGCGACAAATAATAATCGTTGCTGTGAAAAGCAAACCGCTCGGCGACATTTTTCAACTCGGCCTGTTCCCTCTCACTTAATTGTTCCAACTGCTCTATTTTTGTTATGTACTTAACCATTATCGTATGTCGTATGTTGTCTTGTGTGCCGCGTAAAGTTGTCATTCCTGCGCAAGCAGGAATTCATTTTCCTCTTTATCTTTTACCTTTATTTAATCAGTGTCAATCTGTGTTAATCTGTGTTAATCTGCGTCTTTTCCTTTTTCCCTTTCTCCTCTTGTCTCTTCGGTTTGCGAATACTTTTTCTCGTATATATCTTTTCTCTGGAACACCTGTGCGATAGTGGCCAGGATTATCTTTATATCGGCCAAAAAGCCCGCCGTTTCTACATATTTGACGTCAAGTTCGAGCTTTTCTTCACGTGTCAGTCCCCCCCGTCCTGAGATTTGTGCTAATCCTGTCAGGCCCGGCTTGACGAGCAGCCGTTTTTTCTGCCTTTCGTTCCATTCAGCCATTTGTGCAACGTACAACGGCCGAGGCCCGACAATACTCATATCTCCTTTTAATATGTTAAACAATTGCGGCAGTTCGTCGAGTGAATACTCCCGAAGGAACGTACCTACTTTTGTCAGCCGGAGGTCTTTGTCGGATTTTGGACTCGGCCCAAATGGGTCAACGTCGGTTTTCATCGTACGGAACTTATAAAAAATAAATGGCTTACCGTTTTTACCTGCCCGCTGCTGTTTGAAAATGGCTGGCCCTTTACCGGACAGTCTTACAGCTATGACTATAACGACGAAAACCGGCGAAAGTAATATTATCGCCGGCAGAGAAATCGATATATCGAAAATTCGTTTAGAGAGTTTGCTCGTCAATCTTTCTTTCCTGTCTCAGCCACATAAATATTGCTGAGTATGCCGTGATTGTCAATTTGCCCAACAAGTTCAAACCCGCACTTTAAATATAACTTATTTGCCGGCTCATTGTCCGCTCCGACCAGCACTTTTACTTTTTCTATCCCTCTTCGTGCACACTCAGCTAGGCCTTTTTGCATCAAAGTAGTAGCCAGACCTTTGCCTCGTCCTTCTTCGGCGACGACTATTGAAAGCAGTTCTGCAGAAGGCAAATTCATTTTCTTTATCCGGCCTGGATAGAACAATGTCTCGAACACTTTTTTCATTTGCTTCAGGGAAAACATCTTGCCAGCCAACAGAAATGTAAAGCGTAAGCCTTTTTTCAGAATAACTGATTTGTAAAGCTTACTGAGATTTGTCGTGAACGCTACAAATCCAAGTACGCTGTTTTCTTCCTCTGCTACAAAACCAAAAGCTAATTTGCTCTCGGCAATTGCTCCATATAAAACCGTAACAAAATCATGTCCCAGCGAACTGATAAAACCGGTGCTTATACCTTCAATATGAAGCTTTGCTACTTCTTGTGAATGTTTGTTTTTTAGCTCAGATAGGATCATTCTTTTTGTTGAGTAATTCGTTGTAGGTGTTCACGACAATATCACAAACCCGTTGCTCGTCAAATTCGCGCCTTGATTTTTCGTATCCCGCCTGTCCCATTTTTTTTGCTAATAACGGCTGATAAACAAATTTTAATAATACATCTCGTAATGCTGCTGGATTTCTAACGGGTACGAGTAGACCGTTAACGCCATCCTCAACAACCTGTCTGCAGCCGCGGATATTAGTTGCCACTATCGGCAGAGCCATCGCAGCAGCTTCTATTGCAGAACGCGGAAAACCCTCTCGCCACGAAGGCAACGTATATATATCAATGCAGGCTAATAATTCAGGAACATCCTCTCTTAAACCAAGATATTTTGTTCTTTTTTCTATTCCATATTGCCTGAAAGTATCCGCTGATATTCTATCAGTCTTTTCCGGTTCTTCTGGACCAATAATAATCAACCACACTTTGTCATTATCCGCCATTATTTTCTGCATTGCTTCAAACAATTCAAGATAACCTTTTTCTCGCACAAGTCTGCCAATAATACCAACTACTATTGCATCTTCAGGTACACCAATCTCAATTCTTTTCTTCTTTTTGAAATCATTGCCAAATTTGGTTGGATCAAATTTAGCCAGATCAACTCCGTTACCCAACAGCTTAATCTTATCGCGTTTGCATATACCAAGCTTTATCGCTGTTTCTACGTCTTCAGGATTTTGGCTTAATATTGCAGTTGAACATTTACCTGCAATCCACTCCACCGCAATATAAAACCATCTCTTCAGTGACCCCATATTATCGTGAAAATAAAAACCGTGGACAGTGTTGACAATAATCGGCACACCCGCAAATTTAGCGGCAAGTTGACCAAGTAGGCTGCACTTCGGTGTGTGGGTATGAACGATATCTATCTTTTCACGCTTAAAGTAGCCATACATCTTCCAAAGGGCGATAAGATCACTAAATGGACTAATCGTGCGTTTAATGGGTATAGCGTACATCTTGTATCCCTGCTGACGCAAAAATGCAAAGTTTGGCCCTTTTGTACATACGCCATATACGGTAAAACCCGCCTCTTGGGCAGCTTTCATCTGGGCTGACAATAAAAATTTAAGGGTTGTATCTATAGCGGAAACAATCGCAACTTTTCTATTTCGGTCTCTCTCAGTACCCATACTGATTCTTGATAAAAATATAGCTATCGGCGTAGCTTACGAACCAAACCTGCCTTCGCAGGTGAAATATACTTTTCTAACCCTGACACAACTTTTATTCTTACGTCCTCAAAATGTGTACCTGGACGGGGCTGAATCTTTAATTCGATTATCTCGCCCTTCCGGCTTTTCACCAGCGGCACTGTAATAGTCTGTCTGCCGACAATATCGTACATACCCAGAATGTTTCCAGATTCGTTCTTAAAGGTAGCGCTAACAGATTCTCCAACTCCATCGACGTAAAACTCTACTTTGGCTGAATCACTATCCGCTGGTTTGTACAAATATAGACTGCTGCTGGGCTTTAGGAAATGCGCCATTTTATCTGCATTGACACTGTAAGGATGCGAAAATCCTACAATCTTAGCTGAATTGCCGTAAGACTGCACCGCTATTACATACGTCCCTGAATAAGGAGCGATGGCTTTTAAATCGGCTCGACTTAGAAAAGAAGCCCTATCCTCTGCAAGTACAGTACCGATTCTCGAAACAAGGCCGGCCTCGACGTAAGAAGTTCCCGCACCACGTTTCTTGCCGAAACCTATCTTAAACCCCAGCTTGTCCCCCTTTTTGGCAACGAATACCAGTTTATTGAAAAAACGTAGTGTTACAGGCTCAATATTTTTATCTATTCTGTACCTATCGCCAACATACTCAACGGGTTCAACAGTTATTTTATCAAAAGAGATTTCGCTTACAGGTACCTCAAAAGAACGCATTTTCAATAGGCTTTTATAGCCAGGGTCAGCAGCAAGTTTATCCAACTCGTCATTTGCTTTACGAATAGCCTGCCAATACCGTTCTTTGTCAAAGGGCAAAGTCAGTTTGGTATATTTTGAAAGTGACTGCATTGTATATATCCAGTAGCCCCCTGAATCCCTTGCGCAATGATAATACTGTTCTGCCAGATTCTCCGGCGGAAATTTATTCTGCCATATACCAACAACTAACACGGTATTTGTTCCAGAATCGCGGAATCTTTTCTGTGTCTCATCGATATAGGAACTAAATCCTGTGGAATATGTCATCTCTGTAAAAGCAAGCACCGGCGCGTGTCCGCTACCCAGCCCTTTTGCCAATCCTCTGTTATAAACCCTGTCCAGGTCAAGGTCTAAGGCCCCAATTATGAAGTTTGGTGCAATCGCCTCGAGTTGTTCTTTTGTCTTTTTGGCCAGTTGTGCAATATAATCTTCGGTGAAAGCTCGATAGGCTTCCACCTGTTTTGACTTGACCAGATAATTCTGCCGCTTGCCAAGAACCATAGGTTCGCTCACGGACCTTCCTGCCAGAAATCTTTCGAAGCAATAATCACACAGACAATAGTCGGGATAACTAGTCGTATCGGCCCCATACAT
Organism: uncultured bacterium; assembly: GCA_913009865.1. GTDB lineage: Bacteria > Planctomycetota > Phycisphaerae > Sedimentisphaerales > Anaerobacaceae > CAJVYK01. The sequence goes on along the minus strand of CAJVYK010000008.1, from coordinate 459 downwards.
CTCCAAATCGATAGCAATATATTTGTTGGTTGTATTGATACTGACATGGCCCAGCCAATTAGCAATGGTGACGATATCAACACCCGATCGTAAAAGATGAACCGCAGTACTGTGCCGCATACTGTGGGGATGGAGACGCTTAACTTTGAGATAGGGAAAGCCTCATTTTTCTTCATTTCTTTTTTTATATTCTGTAACGAACTCACATGGATTCATTATTTTTTTATTTTCCGGAAAGTGGCTCATGTTACCTGATATGAGATAGTCAGCTTCTCCTGTAATCATCACTTCATAAAATGCTCGATCATCGTCATCCTCGAGTTGTTTGTTTGTCGGTTCTGCTGAAACATATTCTCCTTCATCCTGTAAATAATCTATCAAGGCTTCGATCGACTCCCAGTTGAAGCAGAATTTCTCACGATGCAAAACTTCAATATATTCCTGCAATATTCGGTTGTC
>CAJVYK010000007.1 GCA_913009865.1 uncultured bacterium | reverse complement strand
CTGATACCTGTGGCATAAATTTACACAGATTTTTTACTACGGACGATGAACTAAAAACTACGAACGAAACTAACCAGATAAAAAATGAAATTGACGAAAAATAAAAATCATTGCAAGTCTATTTTAATTTCAGTCCTGCAGGTCAGCTTTTACGCTTTCTTCCCAAAATAATCGTGGAGCAACCATTTGAACTTTTTCTATCTTTGTGCGCAATCCCTCCTTATCTATAATAGACAATTCGTTATTCAAAAGTTCTGTCGCATCCAAAAACATTTCATTGGCGTTACTGTATGCATCTGCAACACATAAATGTGCATCATCTTTTTGGGCTCCTGGAAAGTCTGAGTAACCTGAGTGAACATTCCAATTACAACGATAATATGTCCGCTCGTACAAACATCCAATATCGTCATTTTTCAGGTCTCGTACTCTGTCTACAACAGTCTTACCTGTCCAATGCGGTGGTTTATTGGGTTTACCTTTTCTTGTTTTGCCCCATAACCCAAGTACCAGCTTTTGAACCTGCGTTTCCTTATCAGGTGGATTCTGAAGAAACTGTTCCATTGGTAACGATTCCTTATCACTAAAGCAGTTAAACTCCTTTTTTAATTTTAAAGAGTTTTTTGCAGTTTTAACTTTCATAACATCCGGGAAGGAAAAAAATTTCTCAACCCCATCTTTTATAATCTCATTGGCTAAAAGATTAATATCCAAGTAAAGTTCAAAGATCGCTCGTAAACAACCTGCTAATGCTGGGAAATGTTTTGCGGAATCCAATGCGACCATACTTTGCACCCAAAGATATATTCTCCCGTAAGTGTGCAACATAGCGGCCTTTTTAGTCCTGCCATCTTCCCGGCCAATAAGTTGTCCTATTATATTCTGCTGAGCAAAATCTCTTGTTGCCTTAATTTGCTCGTAAAAAACCCTTGCCGTGGTCTCAGGTGGTAGCTTGGTAACATCATAATTTGAACCAATTTCGAAGTATTTATATGCAGTCTTTAAGCAATCAAGCACTTGACTGATATGTTCCGATGAATCTCCAGGAAGCACATGAACGACACTATCGTAAGTTGTTTTTATATTGCATATTTCATAAAATTTAGGATAATTCATCGGCATCACTGGCTTAATATAATCAATGGCCTCACTAATCCAATTTGAAATTAACGAAATATGTTCAGGTTTAATATTCTGTTCATCCCTGAACGCACCAAGTAGTCCCAAACCATTGTTTATCAAAATATCAAAATCTTTTTTAACTTGTTTTATTGCATCTTCTTTCATGCTAACCCCTTTGTAAAAAAACAAAAGCTTGCATAGTCAGTTTGCTTTATGATAGTAAGAAATACTGAACACGCAAATAGCATTTTCTTATAGTGTCAAAATCCCGTCCAAAGGCCCACCAGTTTAAATGATTATTGATTAGTGATTATTTTCTTATTTGTTTTTTTTCTGAGAACTCTGCGGCCAATTTTTCTTTGTGCCTATGTGCCTCTGTTCCTTTGTGGCTTAATTTTCAAATCTTTGTGTTCTCCCTCGACTGCGCTCGGGACAAGTCTGTGGCAAGGAAGTTCAGGCCATCATCTATTTTTCGAGCTTTACCAGATGTGTTTTTAAGAATTTCTCTACTGCTTTAACGGTTTCGTCCTTGACGGTGCGCGGGCTTTGAGCGACCCATACTGTAAAATTATAAAGCTCCTGCGTATCGACCTTAATCCATTTTCCATTCCTGTATAAAAATACAAGCAACGTGGTCATCGCTATCCGTTTATTGCCGTTCTGGAATGGGTGATTTTTGATGAGAAGATAAAAAAGCATAGCCGCCTTGGATATAAGAGTCGGATATAGAGACTTGCCGGAAAAACTTTGAAAAGGTGTGGCTAAACAACTCTCTAAAGTATTAGGAAAACGGGTTGAGAAATCCGGAATCGGCTCATCGAAAGACAGTCTCTCTTGCGCCAGCTTAAAAACGATGTATTCTAACTCCCTTAGGGTGATAATCTTCATTATTCTCTACCCAGGAGTTTCAGTACCTGGCCATACTCTTTGACCGTTTTCTCTACAGCATCGTCGATTTGTTTTTTATCTTCTTCGCGCAAAGTCTTTCCTAAAATAGCTGCTATATGTTTCTGAGGGATAGCGTAAGTTCTTCCAATCCTTATAGCTTTTATTTGACCTTTTTTGACCTTCCTGTAAACGGCGACCCTGCTCAACCCTAACATCTTAGCTAATTGTGGAATAGTAACATATTCGCTTTTCTTCATAAAAATCACCTCTGGGCATCTATAATCGATTGTGTTGAATAAGGTTATGTTATAAGCTTCTTTGTTAACCACGATACATTTGGTTAACTTATGTTAACCACTATCGGCAAAGTTAACATAAAAAGTGCAAAGTACCAAGTATAATTTGAAAAAAATTATCTGCATAAATTTATTGGGAGCGTTCACATGTTTGTGCCCTACCTAACAGTTGTGGTTAATTCTTTTTTGATCCGCGTTAATCCTTCGACTCGGCTTCGCCTCACTCAGGACATGTCTGTGGCTAATTTTCCTTGCCTGTCTTAGTGGTTAAATCCTTTTCTACTTGCGTAAATGTTTATTGTCCTGGATAATTGCTGCAGGATTAATTGTGTTTTTGACAAGATTTACAGGATAAAACAAGATAGATTTTTAAAATCCGGCAAATCCTGTTAATCCTGTCTAAAATCAGGTTGGGATTATGAAAATTGCTTATTTTGATTGTTTCGCCGGAGCCGGCGGTGATATGATTGCCGCTGCGATGCTCGATGCAGGACTCGGTGCCGAATTCTTAAAGGCACAGCTCGCAACGCTCGGCCTAAAAAATCTCGATATAAAATTAACCAAAACCAGCAGGGCCGGCCTGCAAGCGATGACCTTTGTCCCTGTTGTCGGCGAGCAACAGCAGCATCGAAATCTGGAACAGATAACCGAAATCATCAGCCAAAGCAAAATAAGTGAACAAGCCAAAAAAACGGCAATTACTATTTTTACCAAACTCGCCCAGGCCGAAGCAGTCGTCCATAACAAAGACCCCCAAGATATTTGCTTTCACGAGATTGGAGCGATTGATTCAATTGTTGATATTGTCTCAGCATCCATTGGTTTAGAGGCCATTGGGGTTGAGAAGGTATATTGCTCAGCCTTGAGTGTGGGCGGCGGCACTGTTAAGTGTGCGCACGGCTTGTTGCCGGTCCCTGCACCGGCAACGGCTGAACTGCTAAAAGGTATCCCAATTATTGGCGGGCCGATACAGTCTGAACTGCTGACTCCCACGGCAGCGGCAATTTTGACAACCATAGTCGAGAAGTTTTGCCCCCTGCCTGCAATGAAAATCGAGACGATAGGGTATGGAGCAGGGTCGCTGCAATCCGAAGAATTCCCCAACGTTTTACGGCTGATTTTAGGCCAAACGGTGACGCCGGATTTAGAAAACGCAGATTCGGTCTGCCTGCTTGAGACTAACACCGACGATATAAGCGGCGAATTACTGGGTTTTATAACTGAAAACCTGTTTGAAAGCGGTGCTCTGGATGTTTTTACTACGCCGATTTATATGAAACAGAACCGCCCTGCTGTCCAGATCTCCGTTATCTGTAAAATCGAGGACGTTCAGCGGTTGGAGCGGGTCATTTTCGAGCAAGGACTTACGTTCGGAATCAGAAAACAGATATTACAAAGAAGTAAATTAGCCAGGAATTTCGTTACTGTGCAAACCGGGTTCGGCAAGATAAAAATAAAGACCGGCTCATTAGACGGGAAAGTTGTAAATGCTAAGCCGGAGTTTTCAGACTGTCGTTTAGCTGCAACAAAGCATAATGTGTCCGTCAAAACCGTTTTAGACGCTGCCATAACCGCCTACCAAAAAGATGAGCGATAAATTCAAGTCACGCAAAAGCTGGCGGCCAGCTATCAAGCTGACAGGGTTATTATGTGTTTTTTTGTTCGAGAAAGGCCTCTAATATTGCTGCGGCGGCAACGGCGTCAAGACGCTTTTTTTTCTTCTTCCTCGTCAACTCGGCGGGAGCCAACTTTTCCTCGGCGCTGAATGTACTTAATCGCTCATCCTGGAAGTGTATAGGAACTTCAAGCAGCTTTTTTAGCTGCTCGGCGAATTGTAAGACTCGCTTGGCCTGAAAACCTTCGGAGTTGTCCATATTCAAAGGCAGGCCAAGCACAACGGCTTCGACATTCTCGGTCTCAACCACATCCACAATTTTTTTTAGCAGTTCTTTCCGGCCTTCCATTACGGCAAGGGGTGAAGTGATTGTCTCGTCACGGTCGCAGATTGCCAGGCCGGTACGCTTAGTGCCATAATCTATTGCTAAATATCGCATTGCTGATTTGGTAACTGGTAAGCCCTGTTTAACCATTTATAGAAATTTTTCACCGGTGTGCTGCTCTATCAGTTCGAGCAGCTCCTTCAGCCTGTGAGCCTGGTCAAGATTACAAATAAGCGTGGCGTCGGGGCTATGGGCTATAACTACATTTTCCAGGCCAATGGCGGCAATTAGATGGCCCTTGTCTTCGGTCACGACTATATTACTTTTGCAGTCAAGAAGCTCACTTGCACCGGCTGCAACAACGTTATTGTTCTTATCGGAACCGATAAAATCGGCCAGTGCAGTGAAAGAACCCATATCAAGCCAACGACAATCCAATTTTATAGTATAGACGTTGTCGGCCTTTTCCATAACGGCAAAGTCGATGCTGATTTTTGGTAGTTTGCCGAACCACTCCTGAAGTGTTTGCTGCTGATTTGGGCTGTCCCAGTCAGCGCCAATTCTGCGAAGAGGCTCGATAGCTTCGGGCAGGAACTTTTCCAGATTGGCTAAAATTGTTTTGGCTTTCCAAACGAACATACCGGAGTTCCACAAGTATTGGCCGGTATTGAGATATTTTTTTGCGGTTTGTTCGTCTGGTTTTTCCCTGAATGCCTCCACAGAATATATTGTACTTTCACAATCGGGATATTTGTTCGCGGCGGCATATTTTATATAGCCAAGCTGTGTACTGGCGAAGCTCGGCTGGATGCCGAAAGTAATCATACTATCGGGGTTGTTGTTCACAAAGACAAACGCATCTTTAAGGCTTTGCTGCAGTACCTCGGCAGGCTCTATCATCTGGTCGGCGGTAACGACAGCCATTGTGGCTTCGGGGTCGGATTTGGCCAGGATGGTCGCGGCCAATCCGATAGCGCCAGCGGTATCGCGCACAGCCGGCTCAGCAATGATATTATCTGCGGGCAATTCGGGCAGGTTTTCGCGAACCAGACTTGTGTAGCCGGCGTTAGTAAGAACGAGTATGTTTCTTGTATCAAATATCGGCGACAACCGTTTGAAACAATGGTAAAGAAGCGTTTGACCGTCGAGCAGTTTCAATACCTGTTTAGGGCGTTTCCTGCGGCTGAGGGGCCATAATCTCTTCCCTGTCCCCCCTGCCATTACCACTACGTAATCCATTTCTAAACCCTTTTTTTACCGCCGAGACCGCTGAGATCGCAGAGGAAATATTTTATATTTTTTCATATCTGCGCCCTTTGCGTTCTCTGCGGTTAATCCTTTTCAACTGAAGACAAAAAATAATACAGGCACTACGATCGCAGCAAAAATCGCCATAGTAATCAGCCAAAGTGCACTGGCTAATGGGCCGTCTAAATCAAAAACATTGCTCATTGTTACCATAAGAACGGCGCTCGGGGTAACCGACAGAACTATTATCACCTTTTTAACCGGTCCGGTCAAGTTTTGCCCTGTCAGTGCCAGCAGCCAGATAATTAAAAGCGCCGCCGCTGGTGTTAAAATAAATTTTACCGCAGCGAGCAAAAAATACAAGTTTATATAGTTTTTGAGCCGGGATAAATTTACCCGCAGACCTATCGCAAAAAACGACAGGCCGGAAGCAATGTAAACAAAGATGTCGATAATATAAAATTCCGCTATAAAAGCAGGCGGCTTGACACCGGTCAGATTGAGGATTATAGCTGCTATTATGGCTGGTAGAGCAAGAAAACGAAAATCCAGTACTTGGCTGAGTTTGAATCCAGCGCCGCTGTCTTCTGTGCGAAGCTCGTGAATTTTCAGCAGAGGGAAAAAAACAAGATATATCACGGGTAACCAAAGTATGGGGTATATGTTCGCCAGAGCAAGGCCCTGTGCGCCAAACAAGGCATAGCAAACGAACGCTCCGCCGGTATATCCGAGGTTGCTAAGGCCGCCTGCCAATATAAGTGTTAATTGACTTCTTCTATCAAGTTTGAGCAAAGAGAATATCACAACAGACAGAGCGGTCATTAGCAGCAATAAACAGAGTCCAATCAGCGCCAGCCAGATAAGCTGGCCTGTCATCTGCATCTGCCAGATTACCAGCAGCGCAATGAGCCAGCCGAAAGAGACCAAAACAGCGGTCATTATCTTTTTAGCGAACCGTTCCGGCAGACCGAATCGACTACTTGCCAGGTAGCCCGATACCAGCCCGCTCACTAACACCGCAAACATACCTGCAAGGCGAAGGCGAGCGATATCCTGAACGGACAAATCTGCCAAAATACTGGATACAACCGACTGCATCAGACCAGAAACTCTCCGTCAATTTTGGTTAGAGAGCGAATTTGCTGTACTAATTTTTCGTATTCATCGCCGGCCCTGCCCATAAGTGCAAACGTAGCTTCCTTGCCTAACTCAACAGCCGGCTGGTTGTAAGTATTGATGCCGAACAAGGCGCCGGCGAAAGAAGTTGTTACCTCATATAAATAGATAAACTGGCCAATGGTACAGGCATTCACTTCGGGAAAGACGACCGTAAGACAGGGGCGTCTATCTACTAAAAGGGCATACTCGGTGGCCACCTTTTCGCTGTTAAGCAGCGTGCTCAAATCTTTACCGGCTAAGAATCCGAGTTCAGAGGCGCAATCAGGAGCCGGGCCTATTTTGAGTTCTGTGTCAAAATTTTCAACCTGGAGGAAGGTGAACAATTTATCGTTAGGGCCTTCGCGATATAACTGCACCTGGCTGTGCTGGTCGGTTGTTCCGAGCGCCTTTACGGGAGTCGGGCCGATATGAACTTTACTGCCTTTCAGGTCTTCGGCCTTACCCAGGCTTTCAGCCCAGAGCTGGCGGTACCAATCAGCTAAATCTTTTAGAGAGTAGCTGTACGGCATCATTACCGAGATTTTTTTACCGCTATTATAAAAATGGTAGTTTATCGCTGCGTTGAGGGCAGCGGGATTTTTATAAAAATCCTCGCAGCTAACTCTATCATCCATATCGCGTGCGCCTTCGAGAAGTGAGTCAATGTCGATTCCACACATAGCAGCACTGAACAGGCCAACCGCACTTAAGACGCTAAATCTACCACCGACACCCTGCGGAACTTCGAGACAACGAAAGCCGGCATCAGCGGCAATCTTGCGAAGTGTGCCCTCTTTTGCGTCAGTGGTCGCAACTACCTGGCTTTGCAGGCCTTCGGGGCCGAGCTTGTCCAAAAGCAGTTGACGAATAATCATAAACTGGCTTGCGGTCTCTGCGGTTCGGCCGGACTTACTGATAACATTAAAAACAGTCTTGTCGAGTTTATCGCTAACCCAGTCTAAAAATGAGCCAAACTGCTCAGGGTCAACATTGTCAAAAACAAAAAGACGGGGACCACTGCGCTGCTTGTCATCGATATTGTGCATATAGGGATTCAGTGCGGTTTGCAGAGCGATATTGCCGAGGGCTGAGCCGCCGATACCGAGCACAACGAGATTTTCGCAATCGTCTTTTAACTGGCCGACCAGCTCTTTGACTTGCTGAGCGATTTGGGTGCTAAAGGGCAGGTCTCTGTATGGGGTTTGGCCGACTTTTCTTTCTTTGTTCAATTGTGAAATTAACGGTGTGGTTTTTTCGGAAAGGGTTTTTAACTGCGACACAGTGATGCCATGCTCGGTGCCTATAATTTCTGCAGTAACATTTTTATAGTAAAACTTAATTTGTGATTGTTGCACGGAATTCCTTTCTTATTCAAACTGTTCGCTTTTATTTATTAGATACAGATTAACCCTGTTTTTTATTTTTGTTTTCTGCTGACCGGCCAGAAGACCTGGTCGCCGCCTTGTTCACCTTCGCCCCATTTACTACGGACTCCGCCATCATCATCAAAATCCGCTCCGAAGCTGTAAAGGGTAAAATCATCATCAATTCGCTTATATATCAATATCCTGCCACTAAAAGGGTCAACCGGTAACTTCTTAAGATAGCCGGTCGCGACAAGCTGGTCAAGATTCTCTGGCAATTGGTCTTTTTCAGCTTCGTATCGTAAAAGAGCAAGCGTCGTTATCAATGCCTCAGTCCTAATTTTACCACGGAAAGAGATTTCCATAACTCGGCCAACAGCGGGCATAAACATCCGCAGAAAAGGATTATCCTTTGTCATTTCCTCTATGACTTTTTCGATGGCCTTTCCGTCATTGTACAATTGCCAGGGTGTTTTGTGAACAACTCCACTAAAATATTCGTAAATCTCATCGGCAAGTTCTGTTGTCTTTCGCCTTTGCAACTTTTCCCAGCCGCTTTTTTGTTTGCCAGTGATATCCCCATGCGATAACAATCTTAGGTATGGTGGCGGTTCATTCATCACATCAGCAGTAACTTTAGGTATGTAGCCATCACCTTTGCCATCATCGGTAAAGATCCTCTGGATATTGTCATAAACCAGAAGTTTTTCTGCGGTGAAATCAATAACGTAGCTTTGCCTATCAGAAAACGATTCGAGTTGCAGTTGAAAATCTTTCAATAAATCCGGAGTTGGTTTTACCTTATCAAGAATTTGGAAACCAGACTGTAATGTGAGTTCCCTGATACCTATTCCCACCAACTGGTCGACCAGAGTTTTGGGACCTGTAAAGTGTTTACCGAATCTATAGCATACCAGCAGGTCTGAAAAAGCTACCCTAAAATCACCTTGCACTGCATTCAGCTTTGCGCGCGAACAAATCGCATAAGCTAAACTTCTTGCTTGTGCCAGGGATGGTATTATGACATCCCACATAGAACTACCCTTATGTTCCAGCCAATAGTATGGTTTTTGGGCGCCCTGTTTTAATTGTTCAAGTGCGTCGCCGTTAGTGGAGACCCAATCTTCGAGCAGCACCTGTTTATCATTAGGCAAGTCTTCCGGCCAGGCTTTGAGGTCTGTTAGCTGCTCCGGCTGGTCGATGGATAACTCAAATGCCTTTTCGTAGTAGCCGGCTGCATTATCATTCGGGTCGTAATCGGCAGGTCTGGAAATCTCTTTAAACTGAGACACGTAATCGGTTTTGACGTTGATTTTGGCCAATTCGGCTCGATTATACCAAAGTCTGGCACAATAGGGTGAGTTTATGATAATGTGCGCAATAATGATAGGCAGCAAGGATTTTCTTCTGTACCGCCAAAGGCCGGCGATCAGGCCATATGCAAAAACTGAAACGAAACCCCCAACCGGCCTAAAATGCAGCGTAGCAAAGGCAATTGCTTGGGTAAACAAGGCTATTCGAGGCCCTAAGACTCTTCCAAGACGGTCCTGAACATAGCCCCGCCAGAATATTTCTTCAACAACAGGAGCTATAAAAGCGGTCAGGAGTATAACAGCAATAAAAAATATGGCATTAGTATGTAAGCTTGACTCGTACAGTATAGTTCTGGTAAGGGGAATGCCCAGTTGTTTTGATAGTGAGCGAATAATTGCATCTACCACTAATGCAATCAAGGGTAATAAAAAAAACCATATAATCTCAGAGCGTGTTTTTGTGATCCACGTTCTATCGAAACCTGCTAACTCAGGACTTATTTTCGCAGCTAAAATAGGACCAATGAACATTAAAAGATAAAGCAAGTAAGGCAGGACCAAAAACAAGAGTATGTCATTTCTGCTCATATAATTATCCACCAGGAGAAGTCTTCCAAGCCACCATGGCAGATGTGAGACACACAAAATAATGGCAAGTATTGCGAGAATGTATAACTTTTGTGTCCGAGAGTTGGGCCGGTCTTGGTTTATGTGGTTATCTGATAATGAATAAGTCATTTTACGGGATCTAAAGCTGCGCCCCTGCCGCAGACTAAATATCTATCCTTGAAAGGTCAGCGTATTTTAGCATTAGTGTCTTTGTCTGTCCTGTGTTGAATTCGACAACAACGGTACTTCTTTCGCCAACATCATTAAACTCCTTCACTCTGCCGAGACCGAATTTTTCGTGTCGCACTAACTGGCCTGTAATAAAGTGCGGGATAGTGCCACCATCCCTGTCAACTGAGGCCAGGGCAGAGCAGTGGATTCCCGCTTCTTCGGCTCCGCTCAGGACAAATTCGGCGGCAGGGGTGGATTTGGCAAAATCAGTTCCAATCTCGTAAAGGAATCGCGAGGGTACGGTTCGCAGCATCTGGCCCCGGATTGTTCGGTAACGGGCATAACTTATATACAGCCCCGCTTTGGCGCGGGTTATGCCGACAAATAAGAGCCGGCGTTCCTCTTCCAGCTCATCTCCACCTTCGTCGGTATTACTCCTTTCGTGGGGCAATAAGCCGTCTTCGGCGCCGATGATAAAGACATTCTCGAATTCCAGTCCCTTTGCTGCGTGAAGTGTCATCAGAGCGAGCCGGCCGCTGGAAGCGTCATACGCATCGACATCGCTGAAAAGTGATATTTGCTGAAGGTAATCCAGTAAAGATGGGTCTTCGGCGTCTTTATCATACTGTGCAGCGGCATTTATCAACTCGTTGGCGTTTTCCAGGGCGTTTTGGTCCTGCTTTAGAAACTCGGCTAATCCGGACTCGTTAAAAACCCGCTCGGCAAGCGGCGCTACTCCTGATAGCGTATAGCGTTTACCTGTGGCAGTCCGTGAGGACTCCCTAGGAGAGATAGCGTGTAGCGTGTAGTTCTCCTTTTCTATTCGCTCTACGCTATTACTATCCGCTAATTTTTTGAACCCCTCTATCATATTGACAAAAGAAGCAATTTTGGCTTTTGGGGCTTTAGAAAGAGAATCGATTCGTTCTACGTTCTTTAGCCCCTCGAAAAAGGTAATACTATGTAAAGCAGCATATTTGCGTACTCTATCAATTGTTGTTTTTCCTATGCCGCGGGCAGGTGTATTGATGATACGCAGCAGAGCAATTTCATTATCAGGATTAACAAGAATTTTCAGATAGGCAAGCAAATCGCGGATTTCCTTTCTATTGTAGAACTCGGTGCCGCGAACAATCTGGTATGGGATTTTATCCTGGATAAACGCTTCTTCGAGCACACGGCTCATAGAATTAACACGATAAAATACAGCTATATCGTTTAGAGAGACGCCCTTATCAGTCAGTTCTCTAACCTGCCGGCCAACAGCCCGGGCCTCTTCAAGCTCATCCTCGTAAACTTCCACGATAACATCTTTGCCGCTCGGCTTTGTGGGGACAAGCTTTTTTTCTTTTCGATTTTGGTTGAATGAAATCAGCTCATCGGCAGCTTCAAGAATGTTGGCGGCGCTGCGAAAGTTTTCCTCTAATTTGACAACAGCGGCGTCAGGCCAATCTTCTTCGAATGCCAATATGTTGCGGATATCGGCGCCGCGCCAGCGGTAGATGGACTGGTCCGGGTCGCCGGTTACGCAAATATTGTTGTGGGCCGAAACGATGGCTTTGGCGATTTCATACTGGGCGCGATTGGTGTCCTGGTATTCATCGATGAGCAGGAATTTAAAACGATTTCCAAGCTCACAGCAAACATCTGGACAGTTCCGGAGCAAGACAGCGGCCTTCATCAGCAAGTCATCAAAATCCAGAGCATTTCGTTCGCTTAGGATGTGCTGATAACGGGCATATATTCCGGCTAATGTTTTGGAAAAGAAATCGTCGGCGTCGGCTTTGAAAGTATTAACGTCTATCAACTTGTTTTTCAAAGTAGAAATTGCGTCAAGGCATCGGCGCGGCGAAAAATTCGTGGTATCAAGCTCACAATCTTTGACGGCCTGGATTGCACATTTGACCTGGTCGGATTCGTTATAGATACTAAAGTTCGGGTTTATGCCTGCTTTAGCTGCATATTGGTGAAGGATTCTGACGCATAGGGAGTGAAAAGTGCTGATATGGGTGCCGGCGCCGGTGCCGAGAGCAGCCGCCCTTTGGCGCATTTCGTCGGCGGCTTTGTTGGTGAAAGTTATTGCACAAATGTTGTATGGCTGGACGCCTGAATCGATAAGTGCTGCGATTCGAGATGTGATTACACGGGTTTTGCCGCTGCCGGGGCCGGCGAGGATAAGCAGTGGGCCTTCAAGGTGAAAAACTGCTTTTCTTTGTGAAGGGGTTAGTTGGTCGTACTTCGTATCTCGTATTTCATATCTCCTGTCTGGCATTGTGCATTAAGAAAAGTAAAAAGACAAAATTTTTCACTCTTCACTTTTTGCTTTTTCAAGCAATTTTTTTTCCTGCTGCTCTAACTGTCTGGCAAGTTCCGGCCTTTCGATTTTTATCCGTCCACGCAGATTGAGTCTCAGGTTAGGCGGATACTGCCGGTCATTAAGGAAATCGATAAGTGCAAAGTATCTTAATAACTTAAAGTCGGGCAGGTTAATCCTGTTTTCATCTAAATATGCCGATTGGTAATAGTCATAAACCTCTTTTGCCATTTTTTCTTTACCAAATGCCTCATCGTCATCACGCACTGCATATCTGAAGTAACTTTCCCTCAGGAGCATCTCTATCATTTCTTTTGCGTTATTTATGCCTATGCCGTAAAGCTCTTTTCGGATACGATTCCTTACAAAAACAACAAGAGGAACGTTAAACTCATCCCTGGGATAAAGTTGCCTTAACTGGTTATAGATTTTCTGTGCCTGGCGGATATGGCCCGCCTGATAGAACGAAAGCAGGGCGTTCTTGAGCATATTCCGGTGGCCGTTTTGCAAAGAAGTGTAGCTGTTCCTCTTGAAGCCTTTGTATTTTTCGAGAATTGCCATCGCAGCTTTATTGTATGGCTCAAACATCCTCAAATCCGGTCGTAAAAACACTTCCTTCATCCGTATCGGCGGTGCTTGCGAATTAGAATCCTGCACAGCACGCCCGCCGGCGGAAGGCGATTCGGCCGGTACGTCGTAGATAAACATTTTTCCGTTGCGGAAGAGGTCCTGCAAACTATGAGCAACTATCCGGTCGGTGTTAGTTTCATTTACGGAATATTCCTTTTTACCGGCAACTCGCAAGCCCTTGACAGCCCAGTAGATTGCGTGACTGTCGGGATGCCTCCAATCCAAAGGCAAATGTTTATTGGGGTCATTCCAATCGACAGGGCCGTAAAGCTGATTCAATTCCTGCATTAAAACAGGGTCAAGTTTCCACACTTTACGTAACTGGTAAGCCCTGGCGAAAATGTCAAATTTCCTGAGTGCTGCTGTGCCTCTGAAATTGTCTATTACCTTTAAAGCGGCTGGGTCGAACCTGGCGGGGTTCTGCCGCAACGACAAATAATTGCTCACAAACCCATCTCTATCGGAAAATGACTTGTCAGCAGATTTCAGGGCTGCAATCAGCGGGGCCACATTGGCATCTTCTATAATCTGCCGCCAATCGGTTGGTGCTTCGGCGAGTGCGCGAAATGTTTGGTTATCAGCGGAGCCGATTAGCGGTTCCATTGCCATCGCCAATTGCAATTTGTAATACTTATGCGCATCGTCCGATACGCTGCCTATTTTGTGCAGGAATATTCTGGCAAGTTCGCGATAGAGCAAAATGCTTTTGGGGTTTAGTTCAATGCCCTTGTCGCGGAGCAGTTCGTAGCCGTTTTTGACCCAGCGCCATCGCTCCTGGGGCTGAGTTGCGGGTATGGCGACGGAGATGTTATAAGCCATATTCCAGGCCTGGAACTCCCAGACCGATGCAAAACGAGGCTGTAAGGTGGTTATCCATTCTGCAATTTGCTTCGCATCGAAGAATTGACCCTGGTCTTTGAGCCGGTCAGCCCGCAGCCATAAGATATCCACGACCAGACCGCGAAAAGCCCCCATTGCGACGGTCGCAAATGCCAGTGAAGGTGGGGCGTTTGTTAGAGGCTCATTACTTATCAGCTTCATTTTCTGCCGCTCCGAATTTATGAAATCCAGCTGCATACCAGCGGTAACAAGCAAAGCAACTGCAAGACAAACAGCGACAGAGCAAATTATTGTGTCACGTAAACGCATAGTTCGTATCTCGTATCTCGCATCTCGTGAAGCGTATCTCGTGTTTCGCTTCACGCCTTAGATTATAATTTTTGCAATTTCTCTGTAACTGAAAATAAGTAAGGCAAGAAGCAATAAAAAAAACGCTTTAATACAAACCATAGAAAAGGCGGCTTTAGCCAATAAAGACCAGCTCAAAATCCTCGCAGGGACCAGGAATTTTGCGGGGTTAAATTTATCAAACTGCGGCAAAAGTGTAATGACCGGCCTGATAGTGTAAGAATACACGTTACTTAAGTTTCCACTTAGATAGTCAAAGGATTCGGCAATAAAGCCGCTGATAGTTCCGGTAAAGAAAACCACAAGACAAAGCAATATGGCCACAGGGAACGAAAGGAAAGTCGAAGCCAATATACCTAAACAAGCGAGGAAAACCAAACGAAACAAGATTAAAGATACCGCTCTTAGGAAATTGGCAGTGAAAGTGTCGGCTTTGTAAAGCACCTCCAGGCCATCCTCAGGGGAAAAGATTACCGGCGTATTGTTTAGAGGGACGTTGAAAAATCCAATAGCCAGGTAGCCGTCTTCTGCTACGGCATCAGCGGGGACTTCTATCTCGTTAAAAGTGCGAATGAGGTCATTGCGGTCGAAAGTATAAATGGGTGTTTCAATTTTCGCTCCATATTCGACCTGTCGATAGTCACCCACTATCCATCTGCTGAAAATGTGCAAATCGGGAGGATTTACCGAGACATCGTATTTGAATCTTATAAACAAACTCTGGTTAGGGTCGAGAGGTTTAACATTATGGAATTCCCAAAGCAATTCGCGACCAACCACAGCAGCCCGCTTCTCAAGTCGCTTCCGGCGGGTAAGCTCGGCAATAATTTCTTGACGCGAACCCCCCTGAGGCAGTTGGCCGCTTTTCTCGAGTTTCCTGTAGGTATCAAGGACCTCGTCGGTGACATCGACTTCAGCGGGGGTTAAGCTGGCCCGGGCGGTGAAAAACTCGTTATCGAGCTGGGCAAGCTGGGCTTTGGTCGCACCGGAAAATTTCGGCGTGTAAATAGTAATGGCATATATTGTGGCTGAAAACAGAACGAGCAAAGCTGTATTCAATAATACTACACCGAGCAGCTTACCGAAAAGAAGCTGAAAACGGCGAATGGGCTTGGTAAGAACAGTATATATTTGTCTCTGCTCAAAGTCGCTCGTTAGCGAATAGACCGAGACCGCTATTGTGAGCAAACAGAGCAAAAAACTGGTCAGCGACAGAGAGTAGCTTATAAAGGCCTGGAGTCTGCCTTTCAGGGTACCATCGCCTGTCATAGCGACACCCATCACCGGCAGCAGGACTATTAAGAGGATTATAAAGACAGCGGCAATTTTCATCCGCAGGGCCTGCTTTATAGTATTTGTGGCAACAGCCCAGATACTACGCATCATTCAACTTCCGATTTTCGATTTACAATTGGCATTGTGGAATTGTCAGTTAACTTCTATTCGCCATTTCCTGTGAGCCGGTCTAAAACGTCCTTTTTTGTCTGCTCCTGCTGCTCCCGGTCAGCTTGCGGTTCTCCGACAGGAGTCCTGCGGACAACCGGCTCTGCTTTAACTTTCTCACTTCGAACGACGGGTTTGGATTTGGCGGGTTTAGCCGGCTCGGTTAGTTTGCTGAGCAACTCCTTTTGAGGTTCGGTTTCAGAAGTTTCAACGGCTCCGGCCTGCACGGCTGTTACATGCTTTGTGGAAGTTTCTCGGGATACTGGTGCCGAGACTAATTTGTCGAGTATCTCGGTCCGCCGTGATTCTTCGGCAGACTGGGAGACAAGAAAATCGCTGATTTGCGTGGTACCGTCCGAAACAACACCACTCGTGGGCCGGCCCTGCTGGCCAGCTTTAGCAACGGTTTTAATGAAAAACGTCTCGAGCTTGTCCATTGGGGAGGTTACAACGCAGTCAGCATGTTCTTCCTGAACTATCTGCTTTATCCTGTCAACAGCGGCATCACTAATAGAGCCGGTAGTAATTTGTCTTTTACCTGTTTGCTGCAGGAGGTCGCGGACGTGCCCTTTGGCCTGGATTTTGCCGCCGTAGAGAATTGCGATTCTATCGCATACATCTTCAACGTCGGCAAGCAAATGACTGCAAAGCAAAATTGTCTTACCGCGTTTTGCAAGCTCCAGGATTAAATCCTTTATCTGTCTTGTTCCGATAGGGTCAAGCCCGGTTGTCGGCTCATCCAATATCAACAGGTCAGGGTCGTTTATCAGCGCCTGTGCCAGGCCGATTCTGCGCGCCATACCTTTCGAAAACGTTCCGACCGCTCTGTTTGCAACGGCTTTTAACCCGACCATATCAAGCAGGGCCTCGATACGCATCTTCCGCACCTGGCGCTCCAGACCAAACAATCTACCGTAAAAATCCAGGGTTTCACGGGCGTTCAAATATCTGTAAAGATAGGACTCTTCGGGTAGAAACCCAATCCTGGCGCTGATTTTGGGGTCAGAGCCGTCGCCGCCCAGCACAATGACTTTTCCTTTTGTCGGATAAAGTAAGCCGAGCAGCACTTTCAGGGTGGTCGTCTTGCCTGAGCCATTCGGCCCCAAAAAGCCGAATACCTCATTGTACCGAATCTGTAAATTCAGGTCGTCAACGGCATAAACCTTGTTCCGACCCCACCAGTCGGAGAAAATTTTCGTCAGAGAAAATGTTTCAATTGCGTATTCCATAGTTCGCTTCTTGTGTTTCGTACCCCGGCCTACAGACGACAGGTCACGCTTCTAATGGTTTGTGGTCAAGCTCCTCACCGTAGCGGACAAGTCGAGCGCTATTAAAGATAACGAGTAATGAGCCGACAAAGTGCAGCATCGCTGCATAAACCGGCGTCAACCACGCCGCCGCCGCCGCAACAACACCAAGAATAATAAACATTATTCCAAAGCCAAGATTTTGATTGATAACCTTTCTTGTTTTTCGAGAAAGCTGGACAAGGAAAGGCAACCTCTCCAGGTCATCGCTCATCAGGGCTATCGAGGCGGAGTTTATGGCCACATCACTGCCGGCGGCACCCATAGCGATTCCAAGGTCGCCGGCTGCCAAAGCAGGTGCGTCGTTTATACCGTCTCCAACGACGACAACGGTATGACCGTCTTTTTTAATTTGTTCAACAATCGAGAGTTTGTCCTGAGGCAGACAATGTGCCATAAAATCGGTACAGCCCAGTTCAGCAGCAACACGGCTGGCGACTTCGTCCCTGTCGCCGGTGAGCATAGTCACCCTTTTTATGCCGATATCAAACAGTTCGCTGACGGCATGCCTGGCCTGGGGTCTTGTTTTGTCCTGCAGGCCAATCCAGCCGATGCACTGCGAATCCTTTGCTACATAAAGGGTGCTAAAGCCCTGCTCCTCGTGAAGACTCGGGTCGGTGACCGCGCTTGTATCCACATTGTTTTCCTTCAGAAAACTGTCTCTGCCGACCATAACTTTGGCCGAATCGACCACGGCTGTTACCCCTTTACCGGGCACTTCCTGAAAAATATCCGGCGCAGATAAAGACAGGTTCGCCTCTTTGGCTACATCCTGCAGCGCTCTTGCTGCCGGGTGTTTGCTCATCTGTTCGGCAGAGGCGGCAACGGCTAATAATTCGGAGGGGTCAACATTTTCGGCTGGTGTGAGCTTTGTTACATAGAGTCGGCCTGTGGTCAAGGTGCCGGTTTTATCAAATACCATAGCGGTCATTCTTCCTGCGACTTCGAGGTCAGCGACATTTTTTATCAGGATGCCCAGACGGGCAGAGGCGGAGATTGCCGCCACCATTGCCGTCGGCGTCGCCAGAATCAACGCACAGGGACAGGAAATAACAAGTATCGTAATCGCCCTGCTGATATCACCGGTGAAAAACAAAACTATTCCTGCAATCATCAGGATAGTTGGTATATACCACTTAATATAGCGGTCGATTATTCGCATAATCGGTATTTTTGTCTGCTCAGCTTCAATAATCAGCGACTGAACCTTGCCGAGAGTCGTATCTTTGCCGGCTTTGGTTACGGTGATATCCAGCACGCCGGTAAGGTTACTTGTGCCGGCGAAAACCTGCATTCCCGGAACCTTATCGACGGGCAGGGATTCGCCGGTTATCGTGGCTTCATTAACCGAGCTTAGTCCTTTCGTAACTTCGCCGTCGGCAGGTATGTTATCGCCGGGACGGACGCGGATGCAATCGCCCTGCTGAAGGGCGCTGACTTTTACTTCTTTTTCCCCCACTTCACTGTCGAGCAGGTTCGCCTTTGTAGGTGTCAGTCTTATCAGCGATTCAATTGAAGCACGAGCGCCCAGGGCGGTGCGGGTTTCGATGAGCTCGCTTAAGAGCATAAAGAATGCAACGATACCTGCGGTAACGTAGTTCTGAGTGGCAAAGGCGGCGATTACTGCAAGAGCCACCAGTTCATCCATATGCAACTGTCTTTTTATAAGACTCTTTATTGCGTGAAGCACGATGGGGGCGCCGAGCAGTATTGCGGCGGCCATAGCCAAAAACTCGGTGTTGAAACTATCGCTGCCATAAAAAAACCCGGCTAACCGGCTGTTTATCAGCAGCACTCCGCCGGCCAATGTCCCCAGCAAAGCCATACTTATGCGAATCTGCTTGCCGTGAGTATATTCAACGGCAATATCTTCCTTAAAATGTAAATGTTGATGAGCCATAATCTCGTATCTCGATACCCAATATTCGTATTGCGTTCTTACCCCTTACTTCTTACCTCTTGGTTTTATCGTTGGGTCCCTGTTTAAGAGGATTCTGATTTCTGTGCCTCTGGCGCCTTCGGTGGATTGAATAATCATTTTCTCATCTGTGTTGTTAAGGACATACTCTACGGCATCCTGATAAATTTTCTGAATAACAAGTTTCGGACGTTTTCGATATTCAGGCAGTATCTTTTGCAAATATTCGGCATTGGCTTTGGCGGTTTCCACAACCTTGGTTCGATAGGCCCGAGCCTGGGCAATTTTCTCCTGAGACGTGCCGGCCAACTGAGTCCACAACAACTCTTTTTCCCGTTCACTAACAGTTTTATCTTTTTTAAGAACTGCAAGAAGCTCCGCAGCGACCGGGCCGGCGGTTTCGTTAAGAGTGTTCTCGGCGTAGCCTTTGGCTTTACTGATGGCCTTTTGACTTCCCTGACTTGCCTTGATGGAGGCCAGGAATGCGTAATCGACCTGCCGAGGCCAGGTTATTGCGGTGAGCTGTATCGATACAGCTTTTATGCCGCTTTCTATTTTGTCGAGCTTTTCCTGCAGCAATTTCTTAACGTGTTTCGGGATTCTATCCTGGCTGGAAATCGCCTCGTCAATGGTATAGTTGACCATTGCGGTCACAACCGCACCATCGATAAGGTCTTCCAAAAAGGGTGTTATGCTTTCTCTTATAACATCGAAGTAAATTTCTCCGGGCTTTACGTTTCGGACATAAACATTTTTAAAGAAACGTTCGGGGTCATCAATCTGATAGGTTAGCTGCCACTTGCAATGGACAATATTGTAGTCACTGCCGGCAAAGTCGGCGACGGCTTGGCTTTGTTCTTCACTTCGCGTAATGCAATAGCCATCACGTGTAGGATATAGCACCGGTTTTATGTCACGTCTGGGTTTTATGCTTTTGGGAAGCATCTCTGATGCGCTCTGGTAATACCAAAACGAGTTGATGGCTAAATTTACCTTTTTGGCTACGGGAATTTTTACAATTTCGTCTATTGGATATGGAAATACCCAATGCAGTCCCGGCCCGAGGATTCTGTCTTCACCTACGCCGCTAATCTTTCCGAATCTCAGAACAAATGCCTGTTCATCAGAACCAACAGTTCTAAAGCCCGATGCTAAAAAAACAATAACCAGCACAATCATTATTATCTTGAGGATAATAAAGCTGACTTGCAATGCCTCGGACAAGGACGAACCGGCGGCATCAAGCTGATTCGTATCTCGTATCTCCGCCGTCAGGCGTCCTGTGGAGTGTTTCGTATCTCGCTTCACGCTTCAAGTCCTTATTACTTTTCCGGTTCGCTCGGCTCCCTGGGTTTAATGTCGGGTATTTCCCTTAATAGTTTGAAGGGTTCTGTATCGGCACTAAAAACAAGCGTTGACCTTTCCGCCAATATTTTTTTGAGGGCTTCGATGTCCCGCAGGAACATTGCAAGTTCAGGGTCAGCGTCGAGCATTTTATAGTATTTTGCGGCTTCGGCGTCGCCCTGGCCTCGTATTGCCTTTGCTCTTGCCTCCGCTGCGGCTAATAACTCCGTCCTTTTTGAATCGGCGTCGGTTTTTATCCTGGTTGCCTGGGCGTTTCCCTGGGCAATGGTGGCTAAAGTCTTACGGTCTCTTTCAGCCCTCATTCGTTCAAAGACATCCTTGCTGACATCTTCACTGACTTTGAGCTGTTTGATACCGAGGGTTTTGATTTCAATACCGTAATCGGCTCTGACGGACTGTTTAATATCAGTAAGCATTTCGGCTTGAATCCGGTCAAATTTTATTTTTGACCGGTCACTGTTTACAAATTCAGAAAAGTAATGCTGACCAATCACCTTGTTTTGCGTGTCGCCAAGCTGGCTGCGCAATTTACTTTCAGCTTCTCTGACAGTTCCAACGGCATTAAAGAATTCCAGCGGCTCGGCAATTTTCCAAACGATGAAAGTATTTACGATAATCGGCACAGCGCCTTTGGTTGTTGTCTCACCGAGGTCTGCCTCGAAAACCCTCATACGTGAATCAAATTTACGTATTCTCTCGATTGGAGCCGGCCATTTGAAATACCAGCCGGGCTCGGTAATTTCGCGGGTGGGCTTGCCAAATCTTGTCACCAGTGCGGATTCTGCTTCCCTTACCTGGAAGGAGACAAGATACAGCGCTAAAATTGTGACTATCAATACGATAAAAATTGTAATGGCGATATTTTTCATTTTTTGCTGCTCCCCTCGAAGCCACTTAGTTCATACAAACTTGGTGTTAGTTTTTCCTTAACATCGATTTCGAAAATCTCTACATCATTCTTATCGGCAACCACAACAAACTTACGTATATTATCGAGATTCTCTTCAAAAACCGACAACCTGAGCTGGCGTTTGTAAATATCAGCCGCAGCTCTATATGCCTTAAGCTGGCCGGCAAAGCGTTGTCCGGTAGCGTGAGCAATCGTCGCCTTCTCAAAGGCGTAACTCTGGGCTTGTCTTAAGGTTGTAAAGATATCGCCCTTCGCTTCTGCAAAAGCCATATCTAAATAACCGCCGAGTTTTTCAATTTGATCAGGGTCGTTTCCCTCTTTGGCGGTTTGATATTCAGCAGCGAGGCTGTAGAGCTTGTTCGCATCTTCCACCGATCCTGCGAGAGTACTTAAGATTTTGTTTCGTTCCGCCTCGGCATTAAGAATAATTGCCTGTTTCTTTTGAACGGCGCCAACAACCTTCTGATAATCCGGCGCAACTTCAGGCGGCGGGTGAATACCCTGCAAACCCAGGAACACGATTTCAACACCCAGTCCGGCTTCGTCTGCGGCATCCTGAATCCTGTTTGTTAAAATCTTTTTCGCCTCAGCCCTACCCGCCCCAAGCAAACTATTGTTTATATCAGCTTCGCTATCAACTTCAATTTTCGCACTGGCTGCAAATCTTGTAAGTTCCTGATAACAAATAGACTTAAGCAGCTTCTCCGAATCCTTATTTTCGTAAATGAAAGAATACAAATCTTTTATTCTATATTGAACAGGCACAGCAGCCATAACAAGACTCACCGGAACAGCTCCAGCGACAGCTTGGGTCCCTGTCTGCTCGCTGGCTACGAGCAAAAGCTCCTCTTTTTCATAATGAGCCCTGCCCCACAACAACGGCTCGGATTTGACTTCCTTAGTCTGCGGATTGATTTTCGGCACAAAGCCAATGCTGATTTCTGAAACCTTTTTCGTGGGATACTTATAGGCAATATCAATCGGCCATGGCCTCTTAAACGCCAACCCAGGTCCAATAGTTCTTACAGGATTTCCGAAATGCTCAATTATCGCCTCTTCGTTGGGCGCTACTACAACAATGCAGCTCAACAGATATAGCGTAAGGGCGGCAAGTAAAACCAAAGGCACAACCGCTTTTTCGAGGAGTTTATAAAACCAGGTTTGAGAGACCTTAAAGCCGAACTGATAATCAAGGGCATCCGCAGCGGTACGGAATATTCTGCCCGGCTCATTTATAATCCCCAGTAGCCTGCTGTCAAAAGCGCTTCTGCTGTATCGGCCTTTCAGCCTCGGACGATATACGTCTAAGACGATATTCAGGGCGGTTTCTATGCCGAGGACAAGCAGCAAGACCGGAATTACCCAGCTGATTACATTTACTACGGCGAAAATTTTGAATTGTGCCAGCGCCAGGCCTATCGCCAACACAAAACACAAAATAGCTATACTGAGAAAAATACTGCCGCCTGCCCTTAAGGGTTTCCACTGCAACTTGGCTGACATACCGGTAGCGTAGCGGGAAACTAAGAAGCTGACAAACGCTATAGCTGTCATACAAATCGCACAAATCAACGGCTGTTTCGGCTCAATATCGGCGATAGCGGCAATGACTTTCAACAGGTACAGCCCGATGCCTATTTGATAAATAGCTATAGCCGCTGAAAAAAAGGGCAGGAACCATTTTTCGAGCAATTGAAGCCGGCGTTGAGCGACTGCAAACACAGAGGCATGTTCATCCCTGGCTCGAAAAATTGTAGAGGCCTGCTCACCCTTGGCCAACTGGCTCATATCGAGTTTTTCCTGCTCGGCCAGGCTGCGTTGATGAAACTGCAAGCACAAAACAAACCAAACAGAAGCAGCCGAGAGGATCAGCCAACCGGCTGCATAAACCGCAAAAAAACCGCTCCATCGGCCCATAAAAAAGGTGATGAAAAAAAACACTACACTCAAAATCAAGGACACACAAGCTGTCCGTTCAGCTGATTTGGATGATATTGTCATCTCTTTCCTCTTGTCCTGTCATTTGAACAAAAAAACACTTACGGTAGTATTTATAATATATATGTAAGCTCTTTACAAATTAGAAGTCGTGTACTATAACAATAAACACTATTTTAGTATAGGAACAATTGCGAAAAAATTATGCCCTGAAATTATGAATAAATTATTTACGCTAACAAAAAATACTTTCATAGAGACACTTAGACAGCCGGTTTATGCCGTAATAATTATCGCCGCTCTGTTTTTACTGTTTATAAGTCCGTCTCTAACGATGTACACGATGAGCGACGACAACAAGCTCTTACGCGAGATGGGGTTATCTACGCTATTTCTGGCCAGCTTGTTCATAGCAATTTTTTCCGCTTCCGGGGCTGTGGCTAAGGAAATCGAGAATAAGACTATAATTACGGTTTTGAGCAAGCCGGTCAAACGTCCGACATTCATTATTGCGAAATTTTTCGGCGTAGCCGCCGCTGTGGTGCTGGCACATTATATTTGTACTGTCGCTCTTTTAATGGCAATCAGGCATGGCGTCCTTGAAACGGCGTCGGACACGCCCGATTGGACTGTCCTGAGCACAGCAGGGGTTGCCGTAGCCCTGACGTTTTCGCTAAGTGCTTTTTTCAACTATGCTTATGACTGGAGATTTTCGTCGACAGCCATAGTATTAGCTGGCATATTCGCCACATTAAGCATAGTGTTTTTATACTTTATTGACCGAAACTGGCAGTTCAACCCCCGGGAGAACGGTATAAACACACTGGATGTCTATGGGTCGGTATTGCTGCTGTTAGCTGCGATTATAATTGTAGCTCTGGCGGTGGCGCTCTCGGCCAGGTTTAACATAATGGTAACGCTTTCGGCCTGTGTTGGTATTTTTTTATTAGGCCTTATAAGTGATTACACATTCGGCAGATTTGCCGAGACCAGAATTTGGGCCAAGGTAGGCAGGTTTTTAGTGCCGAATTTGCAGATTTTCTGGATAAGCGACGCTATTTACGAGGGAAGCGCCGTCCCGCTAAAATATATCATAATAAGCGCTTCCTACGCACTGTGCTACACAACAGCCATACTTTTGCTGGCCATCGCCCTGTTCCAAAGGCGCCAGATAGGATAAAAGGCGTATCACGCTTCACGCTTCACGCTTTTTATGACTGCTGTTTCATCGCAATTTTGCTGTTTTGGACACCTGGCACAATCGCTCCAGACTTTCATCGGCAACGTATCTTTTTCGATTATCTCAAAGCCCATTTTTTTAAAAAAATCAGGGTCTAACGTAAGTGCGAAAACTTGCCGTAGGCCAAGCCGGCCGGCCTGCTCAATAGCTGCGTCCACGAGCGTTTTGCCGACCCCCCTGCCGGTGTTTGCCTCGTCAACTGCCAGCGATTTTATTTCCGCCAGGTCCGACCAGACAATCTGTAACGCACAGCAGCCAACCACATCGCCATCGAGTTCGGCCACAGTGAAGGCTTGCAGGTTCTCGTAAATATCAGCCATTGACCGAAACAGCATTTTGTCCCGCTCTGCATATTGATTTATCAGAGAATAAATAGCTTCGACATCCGATATTTTAGCGCTTCGCACTTTCATAAATAATAGCGTATAGCGTTTAGCGGATAGCGTATAGGAAAAAACAAAAAAATTAGACACTGACCCGTCCTGAGCGAGGCGAAGCCGAGCCGAAGGATTAACACAGATTAAATAGAAGCGGAAAAACAAAAAGCTAAAAAAAGCTGGAAAAACAAAGCGATACCGCTACAATGGCCGAAATTATGAGATTCATACTGATTGACAAGATTGTTTCGCTGGAAACAGGTAAGGAAATAAAGACGGTTAAGAACGTTTCCTTAGCTGAGGAATACTTAGCCGACCATTTCCCGGCATTTCCGGTGCTGCCCGGCGTACTGCTCCTGCAGGGATTAATCGAGTCGGCATCGTGGCTGGTGCGAGAGGCGGAAGATTTTGCACACAGTATGATATTGCTCGAACAGGCCAGAAATGTAAAATATAAAAGCTTTTTGGCGCCGGGCTCAGCAATAGAATATACTGTCCAGGTAAAAGCAATCGAAGAAGACATCAGCACTTTCATCGCCTTTGGTTTATCCGAAGGTCAGCGGATTGTGGAAGCAAGATTTGGATTAAGACATTTTAACCTCGCTGCACAAAATTCGGCAATGGCCGCCGTGGACGGCGAGATAATCGAGAATATGAAAAAACGCTGGAAAATATTATTCCGTAACCCAGAGGACAGTTTAAACAAACCCTAAATTCTAATGTTCAAAATTTTCAAAACCAAATGTTTTAGTCATTTGAATTTTG
>CAJVYK010000006.1 GCA_913009865.1 uncultured bacterium | reverse complement strand
AGGAGCAGTTTTTCAGGGAAAGATGTGCGATAAATTTTATTGGAAATTTCAAGGGTGTATATCTGCGGGCCCAGGCAAGAGATGACCACGCCTTAAAAGATTATCATGGCCATGCCGTTGCTATGCTCAATACAGCTACGAACGGAAAAGCGAAATGGACAAGATTAAACAGGGAGCCGAGAAATACGTTATATCGATCGTTCGCAGAGTCTGACGGGGTGGACATAGACAGTGTTCTCGACGTTGGAAAATTCACCGGCCCGAACGACAGGCGCTTTTGGGATGCGCTGTTTAATCTTTTTAGCCGGTTGTAAAGAATATATAGATAGAAGTTTTATCGTAATTCCGGCTTCGAGAAGGTTATCCGGATTACTGGTGTAACTTGACAGAAGTAAGGATGTATGTCCCTTATCCCTTACTCTTTACCCCTACTCTTTACCCCTTTTTTTTGACTTTTTTCTTCTTTCTTCCGAGAAGTTGGTCGGCTTCTTCGATTGTTTTCGGCGGCCATTGACCGTCTGACTGCAATTTCTTTAGATATTCCAGTTGTTTATGACTGACTATAGTTCGGCACCTTGGAAATCTGTTACAGCCCAAAAATGGTCCTTTTTTGCTCTGCCTGATTACCAGTTCGCCGTCTTTACACTTGTAACATTTTATTCCGGTCGGCTCCGGCGGCGGCTTAGGCGGCAAAACATTGCCGTCCTTGTCGAGATTGAGGATAGTTTTGCAGTTCGGATAGTCCGAGCAGCCAAGAAATGGGCCGAATCGGCCGGTTTTATGCACCATCGGTTTGCCACAATTCGGGCATTTATGTTCGCTTTGTTTTGGTTCGACCATTTTGCCGTCGCTGTCACAGGGGCAGGCGAATTTGCAGTTCGGATAGTCTGAGCAGCTCAAAAATTTTCCATTTTTTCCGAATCTGTAAACCATCGGCTTACTACACTTGGAGCATTTATATTCGCTGGGAGTAACTTCAGCTTTAGCGTGTTTCATTTCCGTCAGTGCTGTATCGAGATTTTGCTTAAATGGGCCGTAAAACTCTTTCAAAACGCCAATCCAGTCGAGGTGCTGCTCTTCGATTTTATCTAATTGCTCTTCCATATAGCGGGTGAAAGCGATGTCCATTATTTTCGGGAAGTACTCGCTGAGTTTGTCGGTAACCACCTCGCCCAGGTCGGTGGCGAAGAACTTTTTTTCCATCTGCTCAACATAACCACGTTCCTGGATAGTGCTTATGATTGCGGCGTAAGTACTTGGCCGTCCGATACCTTCTTTTTCGAGTGCCTTTACCAGCGATCCTTCGGTATATCGGGCTGGCGGTTTGGTAAAATGCTGTTCGGACTTTATATCCACCGCCGAGAGCTTCTGTCCAGCCGTCAGTGGGGGCAGTTGCGGCTGGTTTGAGGATGTGGTTGACCAGACTTTGGTAAAGCCGTCGAAGACCAGTACCCGGCCGGCGGCTTTGTACCGGCAGGTTCCGATGGAGGTTTCCGCAGCGATATCCAGATTTGTCACATCCCACTTAGCTGCTGTCATTTGGCATGCTATGAAGCGTCGCCATATCAGGTCATAGAGTTTGAATTGTTCGTCGGTAAGGAACTGCTTTATCTCCTGGGGTGTAAGGTCTGGGTCGGTGGTTCGGATGGCTTCGTGTGCCTGTTGGGCGCCTTTCCTCGAAGTATAAATATTGGCCTTTTGGGGCAGATAATCGGGGCCGATATTCCTGCTGATATAATTACGTGCATCGTTGACAGCTTCGCCCGAGAGGTGTGTGCTGTCTGTTCTCATATAGGTAATAAGGCCGAGAAAACCCATTGAGCCTAAATCAATACCCTCATACAGCTGCTGAGCCACCCGCATAGTTCTTTTTGCAGTGAAGCCCAACCGATTGGCGGCGGCCTGCTGCAATGTGGAAGTGATGAAAGGCGCCGCCGGCTGAGAGACGGTTCGTTTGGTTTGTATATCAGCGAGTTTAAACTCCGCCTGTTTTAGCGCTCCGAATACCTTCTCGGCTTGTGCTTTGTCGGATGCCTTGAATTTTTCATCTCCGACTTTGTCTAAATCGGCCTTAAAAGCATTATGTTCGGCCAGCCATTTGTTTTGCTCTGCAATGGTAGGCGGTTTACCATTTTCGGTTTTCGGTGCTGTAAAATCCAGCCATTGCCGGCTATAATCGCTCTGTAAATCTGCGGTAAACACTGCCGGGATAAACCAGTACTCAACGGGTTTGAATAGTCGGATTTGTCTTTCTTTTTCCACAATCATTTTGACTGCGACCGACTGTACCCGTCCTGCGGACAGTCCTCTGGCGACTTTTTTCCACAGCAGCGGAGAAATCTGATAGCCGACTATTCTGTCGAGGATCCGCCTGGCCTGCTGAGCCATAACTTTATCCATATCGAGTTTGCCCGGCTCATCGAAGGCGTGTTTTATAGCCGATTGTGTTATAGCGTTGAAAATCACGCGGTATGTTTTTTCTTCCGGCACGCCGAGTATCTCTGCCAGGTGCCATGCGATTGCTTCGCCCTCACGGTCGAGGTCGGTGGCCAGGAAGAGTTTATCGCATTTTTTCGCCGCCGCCTTCAAGGATATTACCGCCCGTTTTTTGCCTGGCATTATATCGTAGGTCGGCTCGAAATTATTTTCTATATCGACGTTAAGCCCTTTTGAGGGCAGGTCACGGACGTGTCCCATTGACGCCTTTACTTCGAAGGCCGGCCCGAGATATTTGTTTATCGTTTTGGCTTTGGCCGGCGACTCGACAATTACCAACGATTTGGCTCGTGGCTTGTGGCTCGTGGTTCGTGATTCGTGGTTAGGGTTTCGCATTTTTTCTTAAACTCTTTATGAGATTCATTATCATTCGGCTTTCGTGGTCCAGGTCCTCTTGAAGATTCAAAACTTCTGTTTTCGTAGTATAATTTCTTCTATGGGCAATTATCAATTGGGTTTCGAGTTCTGCACACGAGCCTAAAGCTATACGCAAGAACTGCTTGTATTCAGCAGTATGACCTCTGGCAAAACCCTCAGCAATGTTAGACGGTATACTAACCGCTGATCTCTGCATCTGAGAAGCAAGTCCGTACAATTCCCTTTGCGGAAAGTTTTCTGTAATTCCGTATATGCTATCGGCAATTTTTATGCCCTTCTGCCAAACATTTAGCTCTTTATAGCTTTTAACTTTCATTCACGCTTCACGCTTCACGCTTCACGCTTCACGATTCACGATTCACGATTCACGATTCACGATTCACGATTCACGATTCACGATTCACGATTCACGATTCACGATTCACGATTCACGATTCACGATTCACGATTCACGATTCACGATTCACGATTCACGAATTAGCAGTGGACAAATACAGGGGTAGTACAGAAATGTCAAGAAAAAACGATTTTCATACTACTTTTAATGTTCTGTTGAAAACCTGTTATTTCGACCGTAGCGATGGCTTTACTATACCTGTCATTTCGACCGTAGTGAGCGAAGCGAACAAAGTGGAGAAATCTATTCTAAGAACTGCTCGAGCAAGGGCTTCAATTTCCGGATAGCATTACCGCGGTGCGAGATTGCATTTTTTTCTTTGGCGGTTAATTGAGCTGTGGTTTTGTTCAGGTGCGGCACGAAGAAAATCGGGTCGTAGCCGAATCCGTTCTCTCCGATTGGTTTCTCGGCTATAAAACCTTCCAATGTTCCTTCGGTTTCGATCAGGATTTTTTCCGGGCTTGCCAGAGACAGGCAGCAGACGAACTTGGCTGTTCTTTTTTCAGCGGGGACATCTTCGAGAAGTTTAAGCACTTTAGTCATATTTTTACGGTCGAGCAGTGTTCTATCGTGACTGGTGATTCGTGATTCGTGATTCGATATTCGACATTTAATACTTTGTTTTAAGTCTTGAGTCTTGAGTCTTTGGTCTTGAGAAAATCGTGCTGATTTTACGCCGGGAGCTCCGTCGAGAGCGTCGATTAGAAGTCCTGAGTCGTCTGCGATAGTCCAGATGCCTGTTTGTTTGGCATAGCCGGCAGCTTTTTTACGGGCATTTTCAGCGAAGGTTAAGCCGTCCTCTTCAATCTCAGCAACATTTGGAAAATCAGCCAGGCCGAGCCACTGGATATTATCATCGAGCATAGCTCTTAGCTCTTCGACTTTGCCGGGGTTGGTAGTAGCAACGAGAATTTTTTTATCTTTACCAGACACAGATTCCAAGAAAGGTGTTGCGAAAGAACAACAGAAAAATTTACCGTACTCCTAATTATCTTGCGTTATTTATCTGCCAGTAAATCGAACTTATCATTAAAATTAAATTGTATTAACTTCCAGTCCGAGACCGCCTTGTAAAAGTAAAACTCCCATGTGAACGGGGCTTGCTCGGACTTTAACACATAGACAATCCTGACAATAGAATCGCCGTATTTTTGCTGTTTTATAAACTCATAATCTAATAATTTTCCATACATATTAATGACTGCGCTGGTTTGCCCTTTTGCCAATTTCACCTGTTGCGGCTTGGACTCTAACAGGGTATTTGAAATAAGTTCATCATAGGATTCATCTATTTGTCCCCTGATAATACCTGACAGGAATGTCTCTGCCTTTTTCTTGTAATCAGCTTTTTTAGGGACAGCGGCGCTGCAAAGTACCAAACCCAATAAAACAACCAGTACGATTTTGACCTTTTTCATTTTCAACCCCTTTCACAACTGGATTTTGGAATCGATTTGCTTTTTGAACATTTCTGTTTCAATCAGCTCATCAGTTTCTTTAAGAGTGCCCGCTGGAAGTGCAGGCGGTTCTCCGCCTGGTCGAACATAATCGAATTTTCCGACTCAGTGACTTCATCGGTAATTTCAAGGCCGCGATAAGCCGGCAGACAGTGCATAATTTTGGCGCCAGGCGCTGACTTGACTAATTCGGCATTGACCTGGAAGCCGGCAAAGTCATCGAGCCGTTTTTGCTTTTCGTCCTCCTGGCCCATACTGACCCAGGTATCGGTATAAATAATATCGGCGTCAACAACCGCCTGAGCGGGGCTATTCGTTTGGGAGACGCTGTCGGCCGATATTTGATTAGCTGTTTCAATCGATACGGCGTCGAGTTCGTAGCCGGCCGGCGTTGCAATAATCATTTTCATACCCAGCTTTGCACAGGCGAAAGCCAGAGAGCGGGCGACGTTATTACCGTCGCCGATGAAGGCGATTTTTACACCTTCCAATCGCCCACAGTGCTCCTCGATAGTAAGTACATCAGCCATCCCCTGGCAGGGATGTGAGAAGTCCGTCAGGGCATTTATCACCGGCACTGTTGCGAACCCGGCTAATTCGGTGATGGTGTTGTGCTCGAATGTCCGTGCCATTATACCGTCAACGTATCGGCTCAGTACCCTTGCTATGTCTTTGATTGGCTCACGTTTGCCGATACCACCGATGTCTTCGGGCTTAACGTAGATAGCACTGCCGCCGAGGTCCGTCATAGCGACCTGGAAACTAATCCGCGTTCGCAGACTGGGCTTTTCGAAGAGCATTGCCAGCGTTTTACCGGAAAGGCACAAATCCCTGCCGCCGGCTTTATATAGTTTCTTTAGCTGGCGGCTTTCAGCTAACAGTTCTTTTAGCTGCTCCGTTGAACAATCATTTATAGAAAGAAAATTTTTCATTTTTCAACTTTTCTACTACGTAGAACAATTTTATTTTTTTAGCCACAGAGAACACCGAGTTCACAGAGATATCTTAAAAAACAGACAAACATAGTTAGAGGACTAAAACTTATAATCCCAGAGTCCGCACTGTCCAAAAACATCGTATAAAAACTTTTCACTAACAATGCAAACTTTGTCAAACTTAATCTTATAACTGTTTGGGTCAAAACTCTCTACTAATCGGCGGATTGAATAAGTGAAATCAACAAGCAGTACAGCATCATCAAGGATGATTAATTGGTTACTCTGAAAAATCCGAAAATGTTCTCCATTTAGCTTCCCGTACTTTTCTTCTAATCTTCTTTTAATTGTATTGGACCACTGAATTTCCCGTCCATTATCACCATATCCGGATGATTCCAACTTTTCGCAAGGCAATCGCAGTCCCTCCTCAACAGTTTCTTTTGAAGTAGTGTCATCCTGATAATACGGAAGTTCAAGAATCGAACCTGAAGGCATTTTTTCAAGATGAGATTCTGCATGTTTCTGACTACGAGTTGCTGATTTAACAATCTCAACTCCAGCACTTTCGTCATCTCGCGAGCGTATGATGAAATCGGGAGATTCACTTTTTTCAATATTGATTGGACAAATTGACAACCCATCTCTTACCAGTACCTGAAAACAGAGATAAATATAAATGCTGTACAATTCATCTAAACTTTTTTTGTTGGCACTTTTTAGATTCGACTTTAAAAAGTTTCTGATTTTATCTAAGTCAGAATCATTTTTAATGTCGAAAACATCACCTTTTTCAAGCAACATAATCGTTTCTCGTTGTTTTTTTTTACACTTCCACTATTAATAATCTTATTTCTCTGTGTCCTCTGTGCTCTCTGTGGCTAAAGCGACTTTTAAGCCGAGTCGCTCAAAACACTGTCGAGAATATCAACGGCCTGGTCAATCTGGTCTTTGGTAGCAATCATTGGCGGCATAAACCGCAGAACGCTGTCACAGGTACAGTTTATCCGCAGGCCTTTCTCTAAGCATTTATCGACTATTCCGGCGCCGGGGCTGGTCAATTGAACGCCAATCATCAGGCCAATGCCGCGAACATTATCTATAATATAATGTTTTTGCTTTAGCCGGCCGAGCTTGTCTTTAGTATATTGGCCGAGTTGACTGGCGTTTTCCAGCAGATTATTTTCTTCTATCGTCTCAATAACGGCTATCGCCGCTGCGCAGGCCAGTGCATTACCGCCGAAGGTCGAAGCGTGCTTGCCCGGTATAAGCGAAGCGGCAACTTCTTCTTTGGCCATCATAGCGCCAATAGCCGTACCGCCGCCGAGCGTTTTTGCCATTGTTATAATATCCGGCTCGACATCAAAGTGCTGATATCCGAACCATTTACCTGTTCTTCCTATTCCGGTCTGTACCTCGTCTAAGATCATCAGCGCCCCGTTTTCATCGCAGAGCCGGCGAATTGCCTCCATATATTCGGCGGTGGCGATATTTATTCCGCCTTCACCCTGGATCGGCTCGACCATAACGGCTGCAACCTCGTCGCTGAAGGCCGATTCCAGTGCGGCTACGTCATTGAACGGCACATAAACAAAGCCCGGCAGTAGTGGCAGAAAGCCCTCGTGATGTTTTGGCTGAGCGGTTGCAGTGAGTGTAGCGAAGGTTCGTCCGTGGAAGCTGCCCTCAGCGGTAATGAATTTATATTTTTCCTGAGTAGTATGCAGCCGTGCCAGTTTCAGTGCCGCCTCGTTTGCCTCTGCTCCACTGTTGCAGAAGAAGCACTTTCCTCCGAAGGCCCGCTCGCTTAACAGTTTTGCCAATTTACCCTGCGGCTCGGAGTAGAAGGTATTATCGATATGCAGAAGCTGGCCGGCTTGTTTTTGGATGGCCTCAACGACCTTCGGATGGCAATGTCCTATCCCGCTGACCGCCCAGCCGGGAAACATATCCAGAATTTTATTACCGTCGGCGTCATATAGATAGCATCCTTCGCCCTTGACGATAACCCGCTCCAATCGGCTGTAATTAGCGATAACGTATTTATCAAACAAATCAATTGTCTCCTGCGTTGTCATAATCCTTTCCTGTTCTATCACAAAGGCCTCTGATAAATCGAATATCAAAGTGTAAATATCATCAAAATATCAAAAAACAAAATGCAAATATCAAAATGACATATCAAAATGTAAAATTATTTTCTACCTTTAAGCGTAAGAATACTCGAAGCAAAGATATTTGCGATTTCGTTAAGCTCATTTAAGAACCAGGCAACTTCTTCAGGTTTAGCACGCTTGCTATCACGAAGTAATGCAAACCATAATTTACTCTCATTAGTCGACTTAAGAGAAGTATTGAAAAAATTAGTAAAATCTTTTTTGCTGCTTGCAGCTTGTCCTTCAATATAATTTCCAATAATACTTGTGCCACTGCGTAATAATTGGTCGCCGATCCTTTTTGAAACATTATCTTTTGGTAATCTATCCAGGAATTCTATAAGTTTTAGTGTAAAGTTATACAATCTTTTCTTAAACTCATTTTTGAATTTTGCTTTGTCATTTTGCATTTTGCATTTTGCATTTTAATTTTTTCCTTGTGTTCTCTGCGGTTAATTTTTTACTATCTGTGTTCCTATGCCCTTATCGGTATAGATTTCCAGCAGCAGCGAATGCTCGATTCGCCCGTCGATAATATGTGCCTTTTTGACTCCTGCCTCCAGCGCCGTCAGGCAGGCCTCGACCTTCGGGAACATCGCATCGGTAATAATACCGGAATCAATCATATCTTTAATTTGCGTCTCGTCCAGACTCGATACCCAACTGTCCGGGTCGTTTATATCGGTTCGTATCCCGTGTGTGTCGCTTACGACAACGAGTTTTTCCGCCTGCACCGCTGCGGCGACCTTGCCGGCCGCACTGTCAGCGTTGACGTTTAACTTTCCGCCCGCCTTATCTTTAGCCACCGGGGCGATAACCGGTATAGTACCGTCGGCACAGAGCGTCTCCAGCAGATGGGCGTTTATTTCAGAAACCGTTCCGACTAATCCGAGGTCGAGTTTTCGTCCATCCTCGCCGGCCAGTCTCAGGGGTTCTGCAAACAATACGCAACTGGCCAGCGAATGCAGTCCCATCGGCTCACAGTCTAATTCAGTGAGGGTTTCACAGATAGGGTTATTGATTTTATGCACGAGCGTATGCTCCGCGATTGTCAGGGTTCGCTGGTCGGTATATCGGCGTCCCTGCACCCATACAGCTTCAAGACCTGCCCTGCTCATAGCTTCTGTAATCGCCTTTCCTCCGCCGTGGATGATAATCGGCTGCATTCCGACGGTAGCCATAAAGGCGATATCGGTCAGCAGTTTTTTTTGCAGAGAAGTATCGTCGAGTACGCTTCCGCCGAGTTTTACAACCACTATTCGGCCGCTGAACTGGCGGATATATCCCATCGCCTCGATGAGCGCACCGGCTTTTTCAATTGCTTCTTTCATATACCAAACTTCCGTAAATAGCGATTAAACAGAGAAATGAGTGTACGAATTCGGCTGCTATTCGTCAAGTTAATTTAGCCCCCCAGAAACTTGAACATTCGACATTCATTTTCCCCCGCCCTGAATTTATTGACGGTAAAAGTGCGTTGATTCTTTGAGGGTTAATCTTGCAAAAATGAAATATTGACAGTAGCATTGTGCGTTTCGTGTTTTGGATGGTGATTTCGGGAGCACTAACGGAAGCGGTGAAGAGTATTGGCCGAATGACTGGGTTGAAATTGGCAAAGTTCTGGTCTGCTGAGCACAATATGCTTGGTCTTTATGTCGGGGTGTTCTTTAATGCGTTTTTCGCCGGGATATACCTGGTTGCGATGCCTTTCATAATTAAACGGCTTTCCGGCTCAGATACCGCTGTCGGGTTGTGCATAGGATTGGGCTTCACAGGTTATGTGGTGGGATTGGTGGCGTGTTTGCTCGGCCGGGATGTGCTGGACCATTTCAATATAAAGCGTACGGTGCAGTTCGGAGTTGCCGCAATAACGTTGGTATCGTCATCAGCTTATTTAACGGTAGCGGCGGCAGGGAACGGCTACTGCAGCGCTAGCGCCATATCAGTGCTTATTGTGCTTTCGATGATACAGGGTTTTTTGAGTTCTCTGTTTTGGCCTCGTGTGGTAGGGTGGTTATCGACAGGCCATGAAGGTCGCCGGCTTAATCGCAGACTCGGTATTTTCAATGTCTCCTGGTCTCTCGGGGGCACGATAGGTCCTTGCGTTGGCGGGTACTTGGTAGAAATCAACTCTACTTTACCTCTTATGATTTGTGCTGCGATGGTGATGCTCAGTTTTGTAGCGGTAAGTTTCGCTCGCAAGCCGCAAAGGCAGGTGGATATTGTGGAGAACTGCTGGGAGAAAACTGAGGCGGATGCGACGGTGTTGTTGCGTTGGCGATTTATGTGGATGGCAAGGATTGCTCTGCTGACTTCTTTTGTCTGTATCGGCCTAATGAGGACACAGTTGGCTCTGCTGTTCAAATTTAACCTCGGATTTTCGGAATCGAGTTTTGGCGTAGCCGTTATGGTTATGAGTATGGCCATTCTGGTGGTGTTATTTGCGGTGGGCAGGACTCATAATTGGCATTATGTGTTAGCGATTTTTCTGGCGGCCCAGGTTCTGCTGCTTTGTGGTATGTTGCTGATATTAAACGGGATTGCTCTCTGGGAGTTTTTCCTGGCGGCCGGATTAGTCGGCATCGGCCAGGCATTTTTATACGGCTCGCATCTATACTATGGGATTTCGGGGTCGCAGAATAGGTCTGGGCGAATGGCAATACACGAGATTATCCTGTCAATCGGGTTTTTAGTCGGCTCGATAGTGGGCGGCTATTTGGGTGATACTTTCGACCGATATGTGCCGTACCGGTTCGGCTTCGGCGTGGTGGCGGCAGGGCTGCTGGCACAGTTAGCGGTATGGTTTTCCCGCAGAGCCGATTCATCGAGTCATATTTGACTTCTCTGTCATCCTGAGCGTGACAAGCCGGATCGCCTAAACTTCAAATAATAAATGGTCGCCAATAACGTAAAGGTATTTCACATACGTAACAATCCAACCTTAACATACTCCGATATGCAACATCCTTTACTTAGAGCCTATAACAAAATGACTCTGTATTCAAGCGGCTTATTTTCCGTCCGAACGGCGTCAGGCGGCATCGACAATGCCTTGGCATTGCCTGTTTCGCCTTCCTTGCCGGACGAAAAAACACTCACTTTCGGTACAACGATTCATTTTGTTAGAGGCTCTTAATTCCCAGTTCCCTTATCTGTTCTGTCAATCGATGGTATGTGTTCAATGTAAGATAATAACAGACGATACTGACCACGACAACGACGACTGTTAGTATGAGCTTTATAATTATTTTGTATCGCGGGTTAAACCACACAAGCGGCAGGGCCAGCGGCCCGGCGCACAGCAGAGCGATTACAACAGTAGAGGTGGAAAAATACCATTTTGTTTCTGGCTTACCGGGTTTATCGAGGAACTCACCGCAAAACCGGCATTTTATCGCTTCATCCTGAATTTCTTCTGCACAAAAAGAACATTTTTTCATAGGTCATCCTTCTTTCTTGTCGTTACAGACCAGCCGAATTCTTTCCGACCGTCAAATAGACGATAATCAATTTCCACAGCTATCCCCAAGCCCCTCACTTCCCGCTCCTAAGCGTAATGACCGTTATCTCCGGCTGACAGAAATACCGCACCCTAACCACCGACGTCCCAACCCCTCGCGACGTATACCCAGCCATTCCTCGATACCTCCACTTGCCCTTTAAGAATTTTCGCGGCACCGTCGCCCCGGTAACCACCGCCACACCGTAAGGCAGGCAAACCTGTCCCCCATGAGTATGACCGGCCAGATGCAATGAATACCCCGCTTTCGCTACCTGCTTATACTGCTCCGGCGAATGGCACACCATTATCTTAAACGCCCCGTCCGGAATCTCGCTGTCAGCCAGTCCAATATCATCCGCCCCATAATAATGACAGTCGTCCATTCCAGCCAGATATATCTTATCGTCCTCCTTTTCAAGACACACACTTTCGTTTACCAACATCTCCACCCCGCATTCATCCAGAACCTCCGCCATTCTGTATCTGTCATGGTTACCCAATACCCCGAACACCCTCGATTTCTCTACGAGCCGTCCTGCAATCTGCCTCATTCTCGAATAAGCTAAGCCGTGTTTTTCTCCCTGCTCAAAGCTGTAATCGCCCCCAAGAATGCAGAAATCATAATCAAGCTCCCCTGCAATCCTGACAATCCTTTCGGCCAGCATATCCATTCCGTCTATATGCAAATCCGTTATCAGCAATATCCGCGTATTATCAAACCCTATTGGCAGGTCGTCGAAGAAGATCTCAACCTCCTCCAGCTTTATATTATCTGCATTTTTCTCTCCCCTGCGTTTGTTAAGGCTAACCCTCAGAAGAAATGTGAAAATTCTCATAACTCCCGGCAGATTTTCAAAATGCAGTTTCCCCCTGCCCCCCCTGTCCACGGCATGCACATGCCCCTCATTTTCAACAAGCTTCCTTTTCTTACGCATAGCCCGCATATTTATCTCCGCTACAGAGTTAAAACAGGCGGGAACTATCGAGTAAAAAAGTTACCGGCCCATCATTGACGCTGCTTACCTGCATATGCTCACCGAATGCTCCCTTTCCAACAGTTACTCTCTGCTCGGCAATCATCTCAATTACCTTTTCGTAAAGCTGCTGTGCCAATCCCTGCTCAGCAGCGGCATCGAAACTGGGACGTCGGCCCTTTCGGCAATCGCCGTGAAGGGTAAAATTGCTGACCATGAGAATACTACCGCCTCCATCAAGCACACTTCGGTTCATTTTGCCGGCCTCATCAGCAAATATGCGCAGGTTGAGAAGCTTCTCAGCTATAAACTGAGCATCCTTTAAGGTATCGGCTTTGCCGACACTGAGGTAAACCAGCAGACCTTTATCGATTTGGCTTAATCTTTGGCCTTCTGTCTCGACCCCGGCCTGCAGGACTCGTTGCACAACCGCACGCATAGCTGTCCTTTCTGTCCTTTACCGCCTGCTTAGTTTAAGTTTCTTTCCCGAATTATACGATTTGTGGACATCGCCACAACATTTTTTCCGCCGGCCATATTTATACTGTCTTACTGCTTTATAGCCAACGGCATTTTTGTTATCCTGACTATATAGGAGAAAACAATGGATATAAAGCCATGCCGGGAAAAGTGGAAAGCTGCAATGACCGATCGCCGGCGTTTTAATAATCAGATGCATTACCTGCCCGTTGACCGCTGTTTCAATATGGAATTCGGCTATTGGGATGAGAACTTCAGGGAATGGCCGATATTCGTTGAAAACAATATCACCAGCAACGAAGAAGCTGACATCTTCTTTAACTTTGATGTAATTAAATATGTCGAAGGGCTGGTATGGATGAACCCGTTTTTTGAGGAGAAGGTTATTGAGGAAAGCGCGACTAAAAAAATCATTATCAATCCCGAGGGTTTGCTGGCTGAAGTTCCCCAAGACAGCCACGACACAATTCCTCATTATATAAAACCTTCGATAATTACTCCAGACGACTGGAAAAAATGCAAGGCGGAGCGTTTTCGCAGGGACGATTCTTCCCGAACGGTCGATATTGATACCCTTAAAAAGCAGCATCCGCCGGACCGTGATTACCCGCTCGGGGTTGATTGTGGCTCAATGATAGGCAAAATCAGGGACATGCTGACATTTGAGGGCTTGGCTTACGCTACTTACGATTATCCGGATATGGTTGAAGATATGGTCGAGACCTGCTGTGTGCTTGTCGAAGATTTTCTCGACCAGGTTCTGGTTCATATTGACTTTGACTTTGCTTCCGCGTGGGAGGATATTTGTTTCAAGTCCGGCCCGATTGTTTCCGTTGATTTTTTCAGAAATATTGTCTTACCGCGTTATAAGCGTATCAGCAAAAAACTACACACCGCCGGCATCGACCTCTGGTACACCGACTGCGACGGCGATGTTAGGCCGATTCTGCCGTTACTGCTGGCCGGCGGTATCAACTGCCTGTTTCCCTACGAGGTTAATAGCTGCACGCACCCTGCTGAGCTGCTGAACGAATACGGCAGGGATTTGCGTATAATGGGCGGCTTTGACAAGATGGCCCTTGGCGAGGGGCCGGAAGCAATAAAGCAATATATGGAATCACTTGTACCGTTGGTCGAGCGGGGCGGCTACATACCGTTTTGTGACCACCGCTGCCCACCGAACGTCAAGTGCGAAGATTATCTCTACTACCTCGACCTTAAAGAAAAGATGTTCGGAACGTAGTGGTATATTTATATATTTCGCCCCCTCTCACCTGCCCTGCGCCTCATACCCTTTATAGCTCTGCGCATATTCTCCTTACAACTCCGTTAAGGTCTTTCTCTATACTGTGCTCCCAGATTCTAACAACCCGCCACCCCATACGCCGTAATTTTGCAAAATTCCGCTGATCCCTCTTTCGTGTCTCCCCGATCTTTTTGCGCCAGAACTTTGGAAGCTTACCTTCCCATTGTGGAAACCTATACCCATGCCAAAAATCCCCGTCTAAAAATACTGCCACTTTTGCCTTCATAAAAACAATATCCGGCTTGCCGGGCAAATTCTTGACATGCTTGCGAAACCGCAATCCCCGTTTATGAAGTTCTGATCTTACAACTTTCTCAATCTCTGTATCTTTCCCCTTAACACGGGACATACAATAACTACGCTGCTTCTGTGTTAGATTGTCCATCCATCAACAATATTATTCAAAAGGTTGAAAATATTCGCCAAGTGAGAATTTAGGACGGTCATTAGACCAATACAATTCTGGTTCAGGATCGTGTGAAATTAATAAATGATAATGTTTAACGCTGCCGTCAGCCTTTTTTGTATCACCTGTATTTTTCAAAAACTCCGCCACAATTGGCACCGGTACTTTGGCAAAACCAAATTCTCCCATAACAAATACAACATATGATACATTGTATTCTTCAATATATTTAAGGCTTTGCGGTGTTATGGCATACCAGTAGTAATCATTTTTGTCATAGTATTTAGACTTTTTAACATAGATAACAGAACCTTCATCCAACTTATAGCATTTGAATCTTCCAACGGTTGACTCAAGCTTCCCGCCGCCTAATATTTCAATAATGTCATATTCCTCCGTTTGCCCCTTTTCGATAGGATCAGTTTCTAAAGCTGGTTCATTACTGTCAGGGGAATAATACTCCAGCGTATTATTTACCAAGAACTTTTTAATTCTAAAAACTTTTGTAGGAATATCCAAGGCCTGCATCATGTCATTCAAATCTCGATTTGTCTCGTCAATAAAGATAACTAAGGCGGGCTGGACTCCCTCAATAAAAACCTCAATTTGTTGATGCAATCTTTCTAATGTAGTATTCAAAACTGTGCAAATCTTGTCTGCGATTTTTTCTTCAATCAAGTGTTCAAATAGCCGATCTCTGATTTTCCGAAGTGTGTCAGGGTTTTTAGTTGCAACTACAAATCGCGTTATTTGCTCAGCTATATGAGGCCATACCCCGTGAGATAATAATTCACATTCAATTAAGTACCATTCTCTATTTTCAAAATCAAAAGCAAAGCCGTCAGGAACACTGTTTTTCCCGGATGCTGTAGTTATCTGAAAACCGTTTAATAAATTACCAGCTGGTATGAAAGTATTGATGTTGGAAAACACCCAATCTTGAAGTTCCTTTTCAGAGTTATAACTGGATTCGATTATAGACATTGAATTTTTCTTAATAAATTGAAAATAATGAGTATTACTATTCTAACAACGCTTTTAATCTTTCATCTGTTGGCTCACGACTCGCAAGTGTTTCTAGGAACTCTTGCCATCCTCTCAATGCTTTTTGAATTAAAATATTCCAATCCATAGCAAGCATGTTTTCAGTTTTAAGCGATTGAATCTTATCCAACATCACAGCATCTTTTTCTAACTCATCGGCAACAATATAGCCAGTGAAACGTTCAAAGCTGCTACCGGTATTTGCTTTGATCACATTTGTTTTGATTGCCCGGAAATATAACTCGTACCGACCCAAATGGTCTATATCCAATTTCTCACCTGGTCGCATAAACTCTATCACGACTAAACAACCCATAGAAGAAAGCACCAAGTCAACACGTTTGCCTTCTTTTCCTACTGGCACATTATATTGTTTTGCCAGTTTATCCAGAAGCGTCTTTAATGATTTTTCTTTGGCAAAGGTTTGAAGTTCTGGGGCAATCAACCAGGGGTGCTCAGATATATAATCTCGTATCGTATTTTCTAAAGCTTTTTTTTGGACAAGATCTTTTAATTTCCCAACGGTCATTATTTTAGTTTTTACCGCTTCGGCTATATTGAGAGAAGATATAATTTCCTCCTCTATCAAAATATTCAGGAATTCTCCTTCATCTAATGATTCAACCTCTGACAAATGTGCTATAAGTTCTTGAA
Source organism: uncultured bacterium (assembly GCA_913009865.1). Classification (GTDB taxonomy): domain Bacteria; phylum Planctomycetota; class Phycisphaerae; order Sedimentisphaerales; family Anaerobacaceae; genus CAJVYK01. The sequence continues at coordinate 10,142 of CAJVYK010000006.1, read as the reverse complement.
GCCTTCCCCCTTCCCAAGCAGTAAGAAGAGATCTCCCTAATTCGACAAATTCATCTTCTTCTAAAGCGGACACTTTAGCTAAATTCGTTATGGCTTTTTTAATTATTTTTCTTTCATGCGGAGGTAATTTATTCAAACGTTCAGAAAATGGCGCAACTCTTTCATTTAAAACTTGAATTTTTCGCTCCGCCCGACGGTCTTTCCAAATTCGTAACAAACTCCTGATAGTTTCGCGCCCCCAAGACTCAATCACCTGGCTTTCTGTCAGCTCCCAATTTATACGTTGCCGCTCAGGAGCAATTATATCAGTGTCAAGTTCATCTAGATAATCAGCCTGTACCTGTCCCGAGATATATTCCTGGCCATGTTGCCCGCCCAAACCACCTGTTAAATTGAAAAAAAATGGTGTTTGAGCCAGTTTCCCATGTAAAAAAACCGAAACACCCCTTAAGCTTTCCTCCGCAATAGGCTTTTTATAAAAACAAATTTGCCAACGTATCAATTTCCCGTCAGATAGTTTACTAACTCCCCAATCCTCCTCAATGGCCATATCATCAGGCTTTTCTTTCTCTCTATAATCTCTTGGAAAGATAAATTGTATGTCCTGAATTTCTTCATTGCCAATCAACTCTTGACCATTAATAAGAATGTTAAAATCTTGAGCTGTCCTATGCAATAAAAAACGTCGTCCCATACTTCTCAAGAATTGACTTTGTGAAGAAGCTCTGCTAAGTTTTAGCTTCTTTAGATATATCACTGTACCATGAGATTTTTTCCGAGTATCATCTGGCGGATCATATTCAACAACAGGTATTTCATGATTTCTTGTCACATAATCTTGGCCTCGAAGATTATTCAAATCGAGTTCAAATACCGTTCTCTCGCCTGTACTTTTACTTATGGTTTCAACACATATCATTTCCGCAATCCCAAAACCTGCAAACTTGCCGATGCCCTTTCGTCCAAGAATCGGCCTGTTAAGTTTCGGAGAAAATTCCTTTGGCGAATCACCTCTGCGACAATAACCAACATTTAAATAACGCTCTTCACAATCCGTTAGTGTCATTCCATTTCCATTGTCATTAATAATGAACTCAGCTTTATCGGAAATATCTTCTGGTAAAGTCACATCTACCGTTTTAGCTTCTGCGTCCCATCCGTTCGCTATAAGTTCTGCTATAGCAGCAACCGGGCTTTGATACATTTGAATGCCCAGCTGATCTATAATCCGTCCTGAATATTTAATATGAAGAGGTGGAATATTATTCTTGGTCATTTTTTTCCTCGCGTTATTCATAAATATTTTATTATTCTTTGAGTATGCCGTTTAATAAATTCCGGTGGTAAAGCATTTCCTATCATTTCAGCAATTGTTCCTTTTCCTACTTCAACATCGAAACGATAACTCCTTGGAAATCCTTGTAATAACGCTGCCTCCCTCAATGTTATAGCCCTATCTTCTTCAGGATGTAAAAACCTCCCCTTTGATGGATTTGTACATCCACTTGTAATCGTTGGAGCAACTTTATCCCAAGCCATTCGGCCATACACATCCTTAAAGCCGTCACATTTTTTATGACAAGCAAGCTGTCGTCTTTTACCTAAATCATTCCTGCTTCCCCCATTCTTAGGTATCATTCGAATAAGCTTTTTAACTTTCTTGGTTCTTCTCTCCGGCAAGTCATGTAACTTATCCCCGCTATTTCCCGCCCGTTCTAAGTTGCCAATCGCATCAAACACTGACCTCTTGCATTTTGCCTTTTTCGCAAATTCAATCCTTCCGTTTTTACCGGCCAGCAAAACCAACCGCTTTCGTCTTTGCGGCACGCCGTAATCCGCCGCATCCAGAATATCGTAATTAATCGTATAACCTAACTCATTTATTTTTTTGCAAAAACGTGTAAAACGTTGGTCTTTTGACAATCCCGGCACATTTTCCATCATTATTGCTTTTGGCATTAACTCTTTTATAAATCGCAAGAATTCAAATACCAAATCATTCCGTTCATCATAAACTTCATAGGCTCCGTTTAGTGTTGGTATGGTCGAAAAACCCTGACAAGGCGGACATCCCGCCAGCAAATCAAGCTCACCTTTTTTAATCCTCAATTTTCTTTTTACCTTTTCCACACTTAGAGTTTGTATATCTTCCTCCCAGATTTCAACTTCTTTATGATTTGCTCTGTATGTCTTAACCGCAAGATTATTGTTATCAATCGCCCCAATGACATCAAAACCGGCTTTTTTTAACCCAAGTGTCAACCCCCCGCATCCACAAAAAAGGTCTATAGCTCTTGGTTTTTTCTTTGCCATCTAATAATCCTCAAATGTGCCGTCTGCAAACTCCCACACCATACAATACCCAAACCCGCAATTTCTTTCAAACCCAATCTTTTAAATCCGTATAACTTGTGCCACCTGTGCCTTAGGTATAGGTATCCGTGTAACCTGTCCTGCTTGTCCGGCGTAGTCCGGCGAAGACGGGAGCACAGTCGAGGGATACGCAATACAAAATCACCTCCCCCCACTCCGGAACAAAGTTTCATACAAAGCACCTGCTGCTAACGCTACCTTGCCATACAAGCTACCTTGCATAGCCATATACTCTATGTTCCCCTTTTACACTTTTCCGAGCATCAAGCATTGAACTACGAACAATGAACTACGAACAATGAACTAAAAATGCCCCCATTTTTTACGCATTTTTCCAACTTTCCCCCACTTTTTCGAATATTTTCAAACATCTCCCTCTATTTTTCGCATATTTTCAAATATTTTCAAACGTTCTTACTCGTTTCCGCCTTGCCTATTTTGCCCAATCCCTACAAACCAACCTACTAATCCTTATTTTTAACCAAAAAAACCGTATAACTTGTGCCACCTGTGCCTTAGGTATAGGTATCTGTATGATCCGTGGTTAAATTTTCCCCAATTTTCAACAAATTCCCAATTTTTAAAATCCAAAATCAATAATCAATTCTTCAGACTTCCTCCACAGTTGCCAGGCCAATCCTTTCTGCTATTCTATCGAATTCATCCAGCGAATAAAACTCGATGGTTATTTTACCCCTCTGCCCGTTTTTACGGGTCTCAATATTCACTTTTGTGCCAAGCTGGCCGGCCAGTTTACTCTCCAGGTCCAGGATATGAGCCGGCTTAGAGCGGGCTACTCGTTTAGTTTGGCCGGTATCTGTAAGATACTTTCGTACCAGTCTTTCAACCTCACGCACACTCAGCCGGCCCGCCATTGCCCGGTTGGCCAACTTCCGGCGAAGCTCGTCCGTAGGCAGGGCAAGTATCGCCCTGGCATGGCCCATACTTAACCGCCCCTCAGCTAACATTTGCTTGAGTTCGGCTGGTAAGTCCAGCAACCGCAGATAGTTAGCAACAACAGATCGGTCTTCGCCCAGGCGTTCAGCGGCCTGGGCCTGGGTCAGAGAGAAGGTATTTAGATAGTTTTGGTAGGCCTTTGCACGTTCGATGGGATTTAGATTAGTTCGATGAATGTTCTCAATCAATGCCAGTTCGAGCAATTGCTCGTCGCTCGCTGCGCGAACCAAGGCGGGTATGGTTGTCAGAGAAGCTAATTGGGCAGCTCTCAGTCGCCGTTCGCCGGCAATCAGCTCGAACCCAGTTCCTGCTGGGCGGACGATAATCGGCTGAATTACACCATTGACCCTGATGGATTCAGCCAAATCCGCCAACTCCTGCTCATTCCATACCGTTCGCGGCTGATAGGGATTCGGGCGTATAGCATCAATATCAATTTCCCTCAGTGAATCGTGTAACTCCTTATCTGGCGGGAAGTTAGCAGTTATTGTGGGGCTGGGCGGCCCCTGTTCCGTTTGGGCAGTGTCCGATAATATCGGACTTAAAAGAGACGCCAGGCCCCTGCCGAGATGCTTTGGTTTTCCCTTTTTCTTAATAGCCATATAAACGCTCCTTTATGAGTTCGTCGTTCGTTGTTCATCGTTCGTCGTTCGTTGTTCGTAGACAAGCAACACTGAACTACGAACTATTATCGGAATTTCTACCTGAAATTCTGTAACTTTGCCAGAGCAAAAAAACTTTTTGATGAAAAATTGTTTCACGTGAAACAATAATAGAAAGTAAGTATCAAACCTAATCCTTATTTTATCACCACAAAGCTCACAGACACCGTCTTCCCTGGAAGTCCCTATGACTGAACGTGGCTGAGGGAGAACACAGAGAAGAAAAGAGAATTAAAATAACCCATCGTTCCGTGTTCCTGGCACTTTATACCTATCTACGGCAGAAAAGTACCCCCCCCCAAAGGGTAAAATGTTAAAGGAGAAATAACTGGCCTTTGTAAAAGGTTTGGCTTTCTCCAGCGTCAATCGGGGCCGATCAGCCCCCTAAGAGCTGCATCGCGATGCGATTTTGTATGAGAAGCCCATTGATTGGTGCAGGAGCGAGTATGCCGGTTTTCGCAGGAGCAAGCATACCAGCAGCGTTTGCCTAATACTATTGGGCAGCGAGAATCGGGATAGTGCGTATTTACGGGAATACAGCTATAGCCATCCAATTTACCGGGATGTTTGGAGAGCCGGACAGGCCAGGGCAAATTGTTTCACGTGGAACAATGACAAAGAAGGGGGGCAGAAGTCAGTCCTAAGGACTCCTTACGGAGAAGCCAGAAAACGGAAGACGGAAGTAAGAAGACAGGGATAAAGAGATAGAAGTTAGAACAGTAAAAAAAATTAAAATACAACACGACACATAAATTTGTTAGTTGTAAATATACCAAAAATAGACACTTGGTTTTCGAGACTTTCGGATGAAATCATCCTAAGTCCTTTTTAGAAAAGTGGTTAGGTAACGTTGGCGGTGGTTTCAGGAATGCGTTTGTTTGCGATTTTGGGCGGTTTTTCGCATTTTTTCAAAAAAATTTGCAAAAATGTACGTCTTTTGTGTATTCGTTTCAAAGCATCTCTTGACGTCAACCCTTTCGGGAAAGGGTTTGCGGATTTGCGATTGACAGCCAATTCCCAAACGCTCAAGTTCGACGAAGTTCTATTAAGAAGCCATCCCAAAACCTCATTTGGTCTGCAAATGGCTCTTTTGTCGCCTGGACATCGTCGGCCTGCCCCTAAGGGGCCTGCATCGGAATAGCTATGACTATGCCTGTTTCGGCCTCCTTGCCAGACACCAAAAGTTCTCATTTTCGTTATCAAAGCAGGTTTTGGGATGACTTCGAGTAAAATACTTAAATTATTCGGGTGTAAGCTACCCGTAGTAAGTTCCTGGACAGTGGCATTATTGCCCCAATAGCTAAAAAACTGGATTTCTGCCCCTGCTTTCGCAGGGGTGATAACCTTCCATGCGACAACCTTCCATGCGACAACCTTCCACAGCAATGGCATTGGCAGTTGTAAAGTCCTATATTATCTAAAAAACGTTGTAACTGTAGCTGTAGCAAGCAAATTTAATCTAAAATATCTGCGTTTTTTCTTGACAAAGATACACTTAATTTGGTAGAGTTATAATCGATACGGTCTGTGAAGGATATATCTTTAGTGTGTGCGATTTTTGTAGTTTTTTAGCTTGGTTAGCTGAAAATTGGTTAGCTGAAAAATAGTGGGTGAGGTGCGAAGTTAAATGAGAGCTTTGCGCCTCGAAGTTAAGGTTTTTAATTTCAATTTACAAATACCGTTGATTTTGGCATTCGGAAGGAGGATAATAAAGCCAGATCCGGAAGAGTTATTTTAGCATTAAACACAAATACGGTGTAGGTCTTTGTGGCAAGTTCGGTGAGAGTTGCTTGGGACAGATGTGAAGGAAAATGAAGGTTTTTGCGTCTGTGCAGCAATAGATATTTTGGTGTGTAGCCAAAGTAAAGAGTGGTTGCGGTTAGATTTTTGTAAGGAGGAGTATTATGTGTAGAAAATTGTTTTTATTAATATCTTTTGTTTTGGTACTGGGTCTGGCCATAGAGACTATAGGCGCTACTGACCCCAATATAGAATATGACGCTGAGATTCGGGAGGCGCTGTCGCCGCCAACCATCGATGGCATTGTGGATCCAAATGAGTGGACTAAAGCGATAGAGTATCCGATTGACTACATTGTTGTAGGCGACCCGAACGAGGTAAACGATACCAACGACCTCTACGGCACGTGGAAGGCGCTGTGGGATTATGATAATCTCTACTTCCTGGTAGAGGTGAACGACGAAGCATTGTGGAGGGACAGTGGTGCTTCCTACTATCAGGATGACTGCGTTGAAATATTCATAGACGCAGACAACAGCAAGGAAGTCAACGATTACGATTATATAAACGATTACCAATACCAAATGCCCTGGGCTAATCCACCAGAGAACGCGGTTTATGCAGGTCCTTTTTCGGCCCACAGAAGCACTGCTACTGATGGTGTGGTCGTTGCGTTTCAGGATACGGCGAAGGGCTATCGGTGCGAAGTGATGTTTCCGTGGACGACGTTGTGGGGCAGCACACCGAATGACATGCCGGGGCCGGATAGTCTCATCGGGTTGGAACTGCAGCTTGATGACGATGACAACGGGGGAGACCGCGAGAACACTATGCTGTGGTCCGACGGGAAGTACTTTGGAATAACGGATGATTCGTTTAAGTGGGCGAACGTGTTCGCCACGGCGAAGCTGATATCCGTTATGGGCGCCTATCAAGCCCGCAGGCCGAGCCCTCGCAATAAAGCCGTTAATGTGGCCAAGAATGTGACCCTTAGCTGGGATCCGGGAGATTATACACAGAATGTGAACGGCCACGATGTGTACTTCGGCACGGATGAAACCGCTGTAACCGATGCCAATGACCCCAATACGCCGCCCGGCAGAGGCCGTCAGGATGCTAACAGCTACTCTGTTCCAGAAACCCTCAATTTAGGCCAGACGTACTACTGGCGTATTGATGAGGTCAACGACGCTGAGCCCAACAGTCCGTGGAAAGGCCGTATCTGGAGCTTTACGGTAACAGATTTTATATATGTGGACAGTTTTGAGACGTACACGGGCGCTGGGACCGCGGGCGATTCGGATCTGAAGCTCACATGGACCCAGGATGGTGGCGCAACGCTGTACCTTATGAACGGTGAAGCAGGGGAAGAAACTCACTGGGGCCAGAATGCAATGGAAATATGGTATTACAACGGCGGTGGTTATCCTGTTTCTTATTCTGCAGGCAGCCGTGCGTCTGGCGACCCGAACTGGACCAGGGAGGATGTCAAGGCGCTGTATTTGCATTTCATGGGTGAAGCGACTAATAAAGGCGCCGAGCTCTATGTGGAGCTGGAAGATACAAGCGGTAATACTGCGAGGCTGACATACAACGATGCCGGTGGAACTCCGGACGTCAATGCAGTCCAATTGACGAAGTGGACGCTCTGGCGAATCGACCTGCAAGACTTTGTTGCTGCGAACAACGTGGACTTGACGAATGTTGCGAGACTTGCTATTGGAGTTGGTGACGAGGGCGCCACTCCCCCCGCGTCAGCAGTTGACGGTTATGTGTACATTGACGATATCAGACTGGTGCAGTCCCGATGCCTTTCTGAGTACGGTGTTGATGCCGATTTCAACGGTGATTGCATGATTAACGCTGAAGACCTTGGGGTGATAGTGGATAACTGGCTCGAGAGCGGATACTCTGTTCCGGTTTCAGCACCCAACGATGCCAACCTGGCAGCATGGTGGAAATTCGATGATGCAGCCGGGCCCAATGCCGTTGATTCAAGCGGTAACGGCCATACCGGCACGCTGTTTGGCGGCCCGGTCTGGGTTAGCGGGAAATTTGGCGGAGCGCTGCAATTCGACGGCGTGGACGCGACTGTGCTGGCGGCTAATTATAGCGGCATTGCCGGCCCGAATTCTCGAACCGTGACTGCCTGGGTTAAGCTGGACGAGTCGCAGGCAAGCAGAAAAGACGATGTTATTTCCTGGGGCACTGCAGCAAGTCTTGGTGCGAGATGGGTACTGACCCTCGACTATGGTATACCGTTTTTGGGACTCGAGGGTGGGTGGACCAAAGGTGATGTCGTAATAACAGACGGCCAATGGCATCTCGTGACGGTGTCGGCACCGGCTAACGCTACCAACCACGATATTCAGTTTTACGTGGATGGCAGACTGAATGTGAGTAGTTATAGCAATCGCACAGTCGGTATTAACACCGACCCCAGTAGTTCGGTTACTATGGGGTATTACAACAGTTACTACAAGGGCCTGATGGACGACGTCCGCATCTATGATTATGTTCTGTCTGATCTGGAGGTTAAATACTTATACACCGGGGGTACGGGCTTGATCCCGTTGCAGGACAGAACTGCCAACCTGTACGAGGACGAGCAGATTGACTTCAAGGACTTTGCCGTACTGGCGGATAAATGGCTTGAGGAGCAACAGTGGCCGCGTTAATCGGCGTTGATACAAAGACTAACTAAGTATTATTTAGTTCAGATGGTGAGTTCGTACTGATTCGGGGCCTATACTGATTATTCGGTATAGGCCCCGCTTGTATTTCATTGGTAAAAAGCTGCAGCAAAATAAACTTATTAGAGCAATTCAAGATTGTCTGTTCCGTTTATGGCTACTGCGGCTTCGACCAGCAGCATCAGGCTGCATCACCATAGCTTTGACTATGGCTGCTTCGCCTTCTTTGCTGGTCTTGTCCTCATTACACCATAAACATGAACATTCAATCTTTCATTACTCTATATCTGGATTCGGCCGTATACGAGGGATGCAATTAATACAAGTACGACCATAAGTAAGGCAAACTTAAGAAGCCGGTAATTACGCGACCGGACTCCAGAAGTATAATCCCGTTTGGCAGCTTTTAAATCCTTTTTTAATTGTTTTATTCGTGTTTTTTCCTGTTTTATACCCATATTACGCTATTCCTTTCTGCCCGGCCGCCAACGCATAGCAGCTACGTCGGGACAGCGACAAATACCCCAATTGAAGAGAGTTTTACGAACTTCTAATATGCCAGTTAAAATATAAGAAATGTTCCGCAAAAAAACAAAACAAATGAACTAAACACGATATCAAAAAACATGCTTGTTTTTTAGTTTTGTTCTAATCTTGCTATTTGTTATAATGACACTATCTTGCTATAAACTCAAACTGACCGATGGCCAGTTTGAAAAATTGAAAATCAAAGTGTAAAAATCAAAATTGCGGAATCCCGACGAAGTCGGGATGGCTTTTTGATTGTTTTTTGGTTTACGGAACATATTATTAAATAATCAGTTATAGCAATTTTGGGCCGTAAATCGGTCAGTTTGAGTATTAAGAATAGCGTTTACCTATGGCAGTCCTGGGGACTCCGCTGTAAGGCGTCCCCTGGTGGACTTGCGGAGAGATAGCGGGTAACGGATAGAAAAAGGAGGAAAGTGGATAGTGGAAATGGCTAAAAAGACGCAATTAAGCAAAGTTTTGCCCGAGGAAAAGTTTAAAGAAATTGAGAGTGTTTTTCGCAAGCATTTTCAGCTCGGCCTGGAAACAACAGATATCAACGGTAAAGAAATAAAACAGGTGTGCAGTTGCGATTGTCATCCGGCGTTTTGCCGAGTTGTTCGCAATAGCGCTACGGGCCTGAAAAGATGTAATAAAGAACGCAGGCGGAGCCTTAAAATCGCCATAGAGACCGGGCAATCTTATATTTCGCTCTGCCACGCGGGGATAGTATTGGTTTGTGTGCCGGTTATGGATAAGGATAAGGCGTTAGGGGGAATGTTTTTCGGCAAATGCCTTTGGGAGCCGGCGACGAAGATTCTGGTCGAGGATATCCGAAAATGCTTAAAAAACATTCGCATAGACGAGAAGAAATTGGCGGCAGCGATACATAAGCTGCCGATTATCCATGGACGCAAAATCCACAAGGCGGCGGAGTTCCTGTTTGATTTACTTTACGAAGTTGCCGGCCTTGACCCGCGGGTTATAAGATGGCGGCGGCAGAGGGCAGAGCAGCAGTCGCAAATAGGGGAGTTTATCCAGGAAAGAAAAAAGCTGGGCGCCGAGTGGCAGTATCCTCTGGAAAGTGAACGGGAGCTGTTAGGCAAGGTCAAAATCGGCGACAGAACCGGCGCCAAGGAGATACTGAATTCCATTTTAGGAACGATACTGTTTCACAATCCAGGCGATA